>CAZMDE010000051.1:6995-11541 GCA_964564355.1 uncultured Bacteroidales bacterium
AATATTGGTTGTTCGTTAAATCAGTATTTGCATTAGGTTTATAATTTGAACCGCATTGACCACTGTTAACAGTATTAATTGAAACAGGTAGTGTCTTTCCGGGTATTAATGCAATATTTTGATTTGTATAATTACCTCCACCCTGGTTTGCAGGTTTGGGTCCTGTTATAAAAAAACCAAACACATCATTTGTCGGTGAACAAACATAATTAGGATATTCATCTGAAGCAAAAACATATTTAAAATTAATTTGGTTGGATGATGGAATAAAATCAAACTCTAAAAAAGTAGCATCATAGGTATTACCTGAAGTTCCTAAAAGTGCTTCCAGGTTTGCATCTTTTACCTGGCATCCCGGTAAATGCTGTGTGCACTTTGCATCACCTTTACTTGCTTCACATTCACAAAAATAATCAAAATAATTTTTACTGCTTGTTGAGGTATTTGGTTCCTTGGCTCTTTTCACATCCCCTGTGCTCATTATAATCCCACTTAATATACCAAGATTTGTAGATGAATTGCCAGTTGTAAACAAACCTATCTGTCCTCCTGATTGACTTGTAAATTGCCCGCTCCAGTTTATATTACTGACTTTTACACCTTCTCCAACTAATACCTGATCAACTAAAGCTTTTGCTGCTGCAATGTCAGCAGATGGTGTTATTAATAACTGTGAAAATACAGGCTTACAATTGATAATGAGAAATAATAATATAAAGAAGTAAAACCTTTTGAGATACATTGTGTTGAATATTAATCTTTTCATCGTATAAAAACTTAATTTATTATTAAAAATTAAAAATACAAATTTATAAATATTTATTATTCCAAATTAATTTAATTTTGCAATGCTAACATTTTTCACATGAAAACTATTTCTATAAATTTAATAATCACATTATTATTATTGCAATATCATGCATTCTCTAATCTTAACAACCTTCTCACTAATCCCAACTCAACAAAAGGTGGTTATAATATTAATATTAAAATAAAAGGGTTAAAAGACAGTGTTTGTTATCTCGGTAATTATTACGGAGATAAACAATATATAAAAGATACAGCAAAAATTAATTCAAAAGGAGAATGTTTATTCGTTGGGAAGGAAGAATTGCCAAAAGGCATATATCTTGTAATTACAGTTGACAAAAAATATTTTGAGATAATAATTAATAATGAGCAGAATTTCTCAATCGAAACTGACAGCACTGATTTTGTTGGCAATATGAAGATTAAAGGCTCTCCTGAAAATAAACTGTTTTATGATTACCTTAAATTTATTGCTGATAAACAAAAGGAAGTAAATCCATTAAGTAAAAAAATTAAGTCCTTTAAAGATAATAAAGATTCTGTAAAGATTCTTCAGGGAAAAATCAGTAAAATTGACAGCCTGGTTAATAAATATAAATTAAATCTGATAAAGCAAAATCCTGAAACTTTTGTAGCAAAAATCTTTATTGCGTCCAAAGAGCCTGAAATACCTGCAACACCTACCCTGCCAGGCGGAAAAAAAGATTCTACATTCCCATACAGATATTATAAAATACATTACTTTGATAATATTGACTTTACTGACGACAGGATTCTTAGAACACCTATTTTTCATAATAAGATCAATGAGTATATGACAAAATTTATTTCTCCTGTTCCTGATTCTATTATTAAAGAATCAAAAATGCTCATTGAAAAAGCAAGACCAAATAAAGAAATGTTCAAATATCTTGTTTGGTATTTCACCCGAACTTATGAATTATCCAATATAATGGGCTATGATAAAATATTTGTTGAATTAGGAAAAAAATATTATACACCAGAAGAAGCAATCTGGGCTCCTAAATCAACAATAGATGCTATACAGAAAAGAGTTAATGAATTGGAACCACTACTATTAGGAAAAAAAGCACCAAACCTGATAATGCTCGATACAAATCTCTCTCCTGTTTCAATGTGGGATATTAAAGCTAAAATTTCAATACTGTTATT
This sequence comes from uncultured Bacteroidales bacterium, assembly GCA_964564355.1. Taxonomy (GTDB): domain Bacteria; phylum Bacteroidota; class Bacteroidia; order Bacteroidales; family JAGODS01; genus CAZMDE01. Next base: position 8,979 of record CAZMDE010000051.1, read on the forward strand.
CTGGGACACTGAATGCGGCCATTGTCTAAAAGAAGTACCTAAACTTATTAAATTTTATGACGAGAAAAAACTGGAATTTAACATGGAACTCTATGCTATAGCAACTGACACTTCATTGGTAAAATGGAAAAAATTTATAAAAAAAGAAAAACTTATATGGATAAATGTTAATGGACCCCGTGCATATACTAAGAATTTTCATGAGCTTTATGACATTAACAGCACTCCTGTCATTTATATACTTAATGATAAAAAAGAGATTATTGCTAAAAAATTAGGTTCTGAACAAATTGAAGGATTTATTAAAAACTACTTAAAAAAGAAATAATCCCGATTTACCGGGGTCTGATATCTATTGTTTAATTTCAAATATATAATATATGATAAATATTAATAGCCTTAAATTAATTCAGGAAGCTGACCTTAAAGGTAAAATAGTTTTAGTGAGAGTTGACCATAATGTTGTTAAAAAAGGGAAGATTCGTGATACTTATCGTATTGACTCAACAATGGGCACTCTGTTTTATATAATTGCCAGGGGGGGAAAAGTTATTTTGATGACCCACATAGGTAGACCTAAAGATAAAAAAACAGGAAATATCAAAATTGATGATGAGTCTTCTGTAAAACCTGTAGTTGATTATCTCCGTAGTAAACTAAATATAGATTTAAAAATTCCTGAATTTACAAAAGACGGAGAAAAAGGATATTTTGGTATTGATAACTCTATCAAGCCATTGCTTCAGCAATTAAGGAACAGCGATATTGATGGCATCTACCTGCCAAATACCAGATGGTTTAAAGGAGAAGAAGCTAAAGGTGAAGAAGCCGAACACTTTGCCAAAGAACTTGCTGGTATTGCTGATATATTTATTAATGACGCTTTTAGCTCCTGGCAGGCGCATGTATCTACCTTTAATATAACTAAATATTTACCTTCTTATGCAGGATTTTTATTGCAGAAAGAATTGGTAGCTCTTGACAAACTGTTTATTCCTGAACATCCGTTTGTTGCTGTTGTAGCCGGGTCTAAATTCGACACTAAGATAGATTCTCTCAATGCATTGCTCATAGCTGCAGAATATCTCGTCATAGGCGGAGTTATTTATAATGCTTTTTTATGTGCTAAATACGGTATTGAGATAAAAGGTATTGAACAGGAAGATATAGAGCATGCAAAAAAGTTTTTAGAAGCTTCAGAAAAATATCAAAATAAACTGATTGAAATTCCTTATATTATTGAGTCTGATACTTTGGATGGAAAAATTGAAGGAAAGTACAGAATACATTGTGTTAAAGATCTTAAACCGGGAACTAAATTAAATTATGTTCTTGATGCGGCTGAAAAGTCATTCTCTGACAATTCTGTCAAAGAAATTCTAAGTAATGCAAAAACAATATTTGCAAATGCTGTAATGGGCTTAAGTCCTCATTTTATTGAAGGAACTATTGCTCTTGATAAACTTATAGACAGTAATAAAAATGCTCTTAAACTCTACGGTGGTGGTGACACTTTAGATGAACTAAAACGCCTGTTGCCGAATATATATTTGGCTGCTATAGATAATCCCTTATATTATATGTTTACCGGAGGAGGTGCTGTTCTGAAAGCTATTGGGGAAGACAGTTATACAGGCATAGAACCTGTAAAAGCATTATTAAAAAAATAAGCAAATATTATATTCTATAATTTCTTATCCTTTTAGTTTTTCTTTTTATCCTGCATTTTTAAATACAAAATTATTAAATATAAAATTAGTTTTTAATGATTTAATTTAGAATAAATTTTTAATTAGCACCTTATTGTACCTGATTACTCTATATTTATATATCTCTAGAATATACACCCCTGCTTATTAATTTGAAGATTTTTCTATAAACTAAAGTTAAATTTTTATAAAAAGATGTAGATATTTAAATATTATTATAAATTTGTATTTTAAAATAAATAATTATTAATCTGTTTTTTATAAACAAATAATTAATATATGAACAAGAGTAGTATCTTAAAAACAATTATTTTATTTACTTTATTTGGTTTTATATTTAGTTTACAATCATTATCACAGGGAGTATCTATTAATGTAAATGGTAATGCTGCAGACAATTCAGCAATGATGGATGTAAGTTCTGACATGAAGGGAATTTTAATTCCAAGAATGACAGAAATTCAGAAGAATGCTATTGTAAATCCAGCCACAGGATTATTAATTTACCAAACAAATAATTCAATTGGATTTTGGTATTTTGATGGAACTAAATGGGTGCAGGCAATAGGTATTCAAGGTCCAACAGGAGCTAACGGAATTAATGGCATTACAGGTCCAACTGGTTTAACTGGAGCAAATGGAACAAATGGAGTTAGAGGTCCAACTGGTTTAACTGGAGCAAATGGAACAAATGGAGTTACAGGTCCAACGGGTTTAACTGGAGCAAATGGAACAAATGGAGTTACAGGTCCAACCGGTTTAACTGGAGCAAATGGAACTAATGGAATAAATGGTGTAACAGGTCCAACCGGTTTAACTGGAGCAAACGGAATTAATGGCATTACAGGTCCAAC
>CAZMDE010000052.1:0-11385 GCA_964564355.1 uncultured Bacteroidales bacterium
TACAGAGGCAATGTGAGCATAGTGATGCTGGACGGGTAAAAAAGAGTTCGGAGTTCGGAGTTCGGAGTTCGGAGATAAATTATCTATATTTTCTGATAGTTCCTGCGCATATTTAGTTGAAAGGTAGTCTGGATGTAAATCACAAGCAATTAAAGTAGGTTCGAATCTGAAAAGCTTTTTGAATTTATCTACAGTTTCTGTGAAAAAGTTAAGTGTTTCCAGATTTTTTATATCACCAATATGCTGGCTCATTATTGCCTGTTTTCCTTTGCCAATGCAGAAGCTGTTCTTCAATTCGCCGCCTACTGCAAGTATTCCATCAACATTCAAATCCAGATTAACCGGATTAGGGACATAGCCCCGAGAACGCCTTATCAGCCGCTCTTGAGCATTAGCAACAAAAAGAACAGAGTCGTCTGTGCGGTTGCTTATATCACGGTTATATATCAAAACAGCATCAGCAATTTTAGAGAGTTTTTTAATTGCTTCGTCATTGTCAATTACAATAGGCTCTTCAGATATATTTCCGCTTGTCAGGACAATTGCAGGCATATTAAGCTTTTTGAAGAGCAGATAATGAATAGGCATATATGGAAGCATAGCTCCAATTGTATTAAGGCCAGCATTTACGCTTTCACAAAGCACCTTCTTTTGTTTCAGCAAAACAATAGGTCTTCTCCATGAAAGCAGTGCTTTTTCCTCAACTTCATTCACTTCGGCATATTCCTTCAACCTGTTAATATCTGAAAACATAAGAGCAAAAGGCTTGCCCTCCCTGCCTTTCAGTTCTCTTATTCTTTTAACAGTTTCATTATTCTGAGCATCACAGGCAATATTAAATCCTCCAATTCCTTTAAAAGCTAAGATTTTCCCGGACTTCAGCAAGCTGCTTACCTCATTTATTAAATGTTGAATGTTGAATGTTGAATGGTGAATTAATAGAGTTTGCCCATCGCTCTTCGCTCTTCGTTCATCGCTATAAATAAGAGAGTATTCAGGACCGCAATTCAGGCACGCAACAGGCTGCGCATGAAACCGACGGTCAGTTATAGAAGTGTATTCCTTATGGCAGTATTCACACATTATAAATTTATGCATAGTTGTTTTTTCCCTGTCATAAGGTAAGTCCTGAATTATCGAAAAACGAGGACCGCAATTGGTGCAATTTATAAATGGGTAATTAATTCTGTTTGCCTGAGTTTTCATATCAGCAAGACATTCGGAACAAACAGCTATATCAGGACTAACACCTGTTATCTCATCAGAAGAATCAGTGCTTTTAAGAATTTGAAAGTCAGTGAAATCTTCATGCTCTGAAATAGTATATTTAATAGATTCTATCCTTGAAGCCTGTGGTGCCTTATCTTTAATGGCTTTGATAAAAGTATCAATATCGAAACTTTTTAAACCTGAAACCTGAAACTTGGAACCAGAAACTTTAATAAACACACCTTCATTGCTGTTAATAACCCATCCTTTAATATCAAATTCCTTAGCAAGACGATAAATGAACGGACGAAAACCCACACCCTGCACTAACCCCTTTATTTCTATTAAATAGTTCATTAGTTCATTGGTTCATTAGTACACTTTGTTATTGGGAATTTTACAGGATTTAATTATTTAGAAAAAGTCATCATGTTAATCAGATAATTTTTCGAATTATCTTCTATCAGAACATTCCCTGTCTTATTCCTGTAAAGCCTGAAAATTGAATTTTTTTGTTCTTTTTTAGAAAGGGAATTATAGTATTTAACAGCACCAGAAAAATTTGAGCTGAAAAGAATAAAGTCAAAATGCTGCAGGTTCTTTATCACATAATCATAAATATATGGGTCATTTATTTTACCTAAATCTGAAGTTACTTTGTTTACATAATTATTGTAGGATTTATTCTCAAAATACACAAAACTGTAAACCATTCCCTGCACACTTAATCCATATTTAATCTTATCAAAATAAATCTGAAATACAAGTTTGTTATCCGGAGTAAAAGTAAGAAGCGTTCTGATATCATAACCTCCATATAGAGAAGTGTCATTAGGCAGCTTGCTTAATATTTTATTCAGAAGCTTCCCCTGGCTGTCATATTTATAAATAAAAAACCCGTCAATTACAGACCTGTTATCTTTCTCATAATATGGAATAGAGCCAGATAATCCGTAAATATAGATTGATTTCTCAGTAGGTTCATATAATATAGAGCTGTAAGCTTCAGTTTTTGGAAAAAATATATCTTTTAATCCTATTGTCTTTATATCATAATCCAGAGCCGGGCTTGGAAATTCTCTGTCTTTTTTAAAATTCTGAGAAGGGTACACATAGTTATTCCCTAATTCAACATCAATATTTATTTTATTTTTAATTTGTAAAGCAGTATCCAAATCAAGAATCTGGTAATTAATTTTATTATTAAGCTTTCTGTTATTGTTTTGGTAGCCAGTAGTTTTTTGATAAAGGAAAATATGATTATTATTATCATTTGACAGGTAATACCATTCAGTTGAATATTTATAGTCAGTTTGTTTAGGCAAATTAAGTGTGAAATCTTTAAGCTTGCAATTTAGATGCTCAACTCTTCGCAGCAGATATTCACTGTTAAATTTAATATAATACAAAGTATACCAATACCTGTTATCCTGAAAATCTGCCTTTAGCACCCTACCTTTTGGCACATCACTTAATTGAATTTTTTTTATTTCTTTATTTTTCAGGTCAAGCTGAAGTGTCTGGTTGGTAATATAAGCATAGTCACTCAGAGCTGAGGCAGATGTGGTAAATTTTGCATTAAATATATTAAGAGGAGTAGTCCATAGCTTCTCCAAATCAGAAGAATAATGCATAAGGTTGAACTTATAATTCGAAACATTAACAGTTTCAATTAAAAAGCCATTTTTCCCTATATTAATTATTTCTACAATTTCTTCACTTTTGTCTAATTCAATTGTTTCTGTTTTTAATTGTGCAAAACATTGAACAATTAACAATGAACAATGAGCAATTAACAATATGGAAAATCTTTTTATCATATTTATAGATTATGAGACGGTTTTATAACGTTTTAATTTTCAAAATTAATGTTTTTTAACTATTTTTCATTAAAAGATTTCTGTATAATTAATAAATTTGCAAAACTTTTTATTATGACAACATTCAGAAAAAGCGCCCTTGAGAGAGCATATTCTCATTTGCCATTATCTGTAATTCCTGATTTTAAAAAGCCCTCTGAGATTTTTGGTTCTAATGTATTCGGAAAAGAAGCAATGCGTCAATATATTCCTGCTGATTCATTTAAAGCTATCATTGACGTTATCGAACTTGGAGGTAAAATAGATTCTAAAACAGCCAGCGGAGTTGCAGCAGGTATGAAAGCCTGGTCATTAAGCAAGGGAGCAACTCATTATACACACTGGTTTCAGCCCTTTTCAAGGGCTACAGGAGAAAAGCATGATTCTTTTCTGCATCCTGCAGAGAACATGAGTTCTATCGAAAAATTTGAAGCAGAACAGCTCATTCAGCAAGAGCCAGACGCTTCCAGCTTCCCGAGCGGAGGTATGAGAAGCACATTTGAAGCGCGCGGCTATACAGCCTGGGACCCTTCTTCACCTGCTTTTATTATGGGCAGCACATTATGCATACCTACAATATTTATTTCTTATACAGGCGAAGCTCTTGACTATAAGACCCCTTTATTAAAAGCATTGAGTCTAATTAATAAAGCGGCTGTTGATATTTGCCAGTACTTTGACAAAAAGATTAAAAAAGTTCATGGAACCCTCGGTTGGGAACAGGAATATTTTCTCATAGATGAAGCACTTTTTAATGCACGACCCGATTTGGTTTTGTCAGGCAGAACAGTTTTTGGACATTCACCAGCCAAAGGACAGCAGCTCGAAGACCATTATTTTGGATATATTCCTGAAAGAGTTACAGCTTTTATGAGAGACTTTGAGTTTGAATCGTGGAAATTAGGCATTCCTGTCAAAACACGTCATAATGAGGTTGCGCCTAACCAGTTTGAATTAGCCCCTGTTTTCGAGGAGGTAAATCTCTCAAATGACCATAATCAGTTGGTTATGCATGTTATGGACAAGACAGCGCGTAAGCATAATTTCCGTGTCCTTTTCCATGAAAAGCCTTTTGAAGGCATTAATGGTTCAGGCAAGCATAATAACTGGTCTTTAATGACCAATACCGGCAAAAACCTTTTGAATCCGGGCAAAACCCCGGAAACAAACCTAATGTTTCTCTCTTTCTTTGTGAATATCATAAAAGCAGTTCATGATTATTCAGATTTGCTGAGAGCAACAATTGCTACAGCCAACAATGACCATCGCCTTGGGGCAAATGAAGCGCCTCCGGCTATTATCTCTGCCTTTGTCGGAACTCAACTGTATAAAGTGCTGAACGAAATTGAAACAAAAATCAAGGATGATAATCAGAAAGTATCTGCCTATAAGCTGTTTCTCGATAAAATACCTGAAATAAGCTTTGACGAAACAGACAGAAACAGAACCTCTCCCTTTGCTTTTACAGGGAATAAATTTGAATTCCGCGCTCCCGGCTCTTCTGCAAATTGTTCTAACCCGATGATGATATTAAGCACTATCGTTGCTAACCAGCTTATAGAATTTAAATCTGATGTTGATGCGCTTATTAATTCAGGCAAACAAAAAGAAGAGGCAATTTTAAAAGTAATCAGAAATTACATTATCAGCTCTAAAAACATACTTTTTGAAGGAGACAATTATTCTGATAAATGGGTAGTAGAGGCTGCTAAAAGAGGGCTTCCTAATATTCAAAATACACCGGAAGCTCTTAAAGCATATGTTTCCGACAAGAATCACAGGTTGTTTATTAAATATAAAATACTGACAATCCGTGAACTTAATGCCCGCTATCATATAGAGCTGGAAAATTATTATAAGACTATACAGATAGAATCACGTATTATCGGGGATATTGCCCTTAACCATATTATACCGACAGCTATTCATTATCAGAATACGCTTATAGAAAATGTGAAGGGAATTAAGACTATTTTTAAAGAACAGGAAGCAAATATGCTCACAGCGGTCCAGATTGAGACTATATCCGATATATCCAAACATGTTTCTGTTATTAAGACCAAAGTGCATCAGATGACAGAAGAACGCAGCAAGGCTAATAAAATCAAAGATATTAGCAAACACGCCCGGCAGTATTGTGATAAGGTTAAGCCCTATTTTGATGAAATCCGTTATCATGTTGACAAGCTCGAATTGCTTATTGATGATGAAAACTGGACCCTGCCTAAATACAGGGAATTGCTATATATTAGGTAACAATTTGTCTGAGAAATCAATATTTGTAATGCCTTAGTGGAGAAAGAATTCGTAAGTATTTATTACATAAAAAAATCAACAATTTTCTAACTGCGTAAATATCCTGTATTTTTTTCAAATTTACAATAACTTTTCCCTTTTTACATGTTTTAGTAATATTTTTCTTGCAGGTAATAAAATAGGGCGTATATTTGCATCGGGAAAGTAAATTTGTTTTGTTTTCATAATGTTTTTGACCCCGTCAATATTCGCTATTGATGGGGTTTTTTGTTTTTTATATCTTTTAATTTTAATTTCAAGTTAATTTATAAATTTGCCACCTCATATATTTCATTAAAATTATTTAATATGGATAAGAACACACTGATGAATCCCAATCTGCTGACGCAATTTCTTAATAAACTACCTGCGGACTTTACTAAAGCAGATATAATACGCTTCATTGAAAAGAATGATATTGAAATGATTAATTTTCGCTATACAGGCGGAGACGGAAGATTAAAAACATTAAATTTTGTAATTAACAGCAGTGAACACCTTGACAGCATTTTATCCTCAGGCGAAAGAGTTGACGGTTCCAGCTTATTTGCAAATATTAATACCCAGGCAAGCGATCTTTATGTTGTTCCGCGGTATAAAACGGCTTTTGTAAACCCATTTACAGAAATACCCTCACTTGATATTCTCTGTTCATATTATAATAAGAATGGCGAACCTTTGGCAAGCTCTCCGGAATATATTTTGAAAAAAGCTCACAATGTTCTTAAGAAGGAAACCGGCTATTCTTTTGAAGTGATGGGTGAGCTTGAATATTATGTTATCAGCGAAAAAGACGATCTGTTCAATGCAACTGACCAGAAAGGCTATCATGAGTCTTTCCCGTTTTGCAAATGGGGAGATTTCAGAAGAGAAGCTATGCACGCTATAGCACAGTGTGGCGGCAATATTAAGTATGGACATTCCGAAGTCGGGTATTTCAGCGATGATAATTTTGTTTATGAACAGAATGAAATAGAATTTAATCCTACCAATCTCGAAGATGCTGCTGACCAGCTACAGATTGCAAAGTGGATATTGCGGAGCCTGGCATACAAATTTGGCGTTACCGTTACCTTTGCTCCTAAAATAACTATCGGCAAGGCAGGCAGCGGATTGCATATTCATACAAGGCTTATGAAAGATAATAAGAATGCGATGATAGTTGATGGCAAGCTGAGTGATGCAGCAAAAAAAGCTATTGCAGGCTACCTGTATCTTGCTCCTTCGCTCACTGCCTTTGGTAATATTAATCCAACATCATATTTCAGACTTGTTCCGAATCATGAAGCCCCTACTTATTTATGCTGGGGTGATATCAATCGTCATGGTCTTGTTCGTGTACCGTTGGGCTGGACAGGTGCTGTAAATATGATACATGATGCTAACCCGATGGAAGATTCCAAGCCTAAGGATTTTTCCGAAAAGCAAACTGTAGAGTTTCGCTGTCCTGATGGTTCAGCTAATGTTTATTTGCTGATAGCAGGTTTGACAGTAGCGGCAAGATATGGCTTACAGATGGAAAAAGCTCTTGAATTTGCTGAAAATACTTATGTTTCAGTAAATATTTTTGATGAAAAGCATAAAGATGTTCTTGACAATCTCTTCAAACTTCCTGCTTCCTGTTGGGAATCCGCAGAATGGCTGGAGAAGCAGGCTGACATTTACATGCAGCATGATGTATTCAGCAGAGAGCTTATTGACGGAGTTATAAAGGACCTGAAAAAATTCAATGATAAAAATCTCAGAAACGAGCTGAACAATGATAAAGAAAAAATTATGCAGCTTGTAAATAAATATTTCCATTGCGGATGATGTTAGTTTAAAGTTTCAAGTTTAATGTTTAAAGTTTAAATTTTATAATCTGATAATCTTATAATCTGTAATCGTTTTGTTAACTTTATTAAAGAAAGAAATAAGCGGATTTTTAAACTCATTAATAGGCTATATAGTTATAGGCGTATTTTTGCTGGTAAACGGCTTATTTCTCTGGGTATTACCTCTTGATTTCAACATACCTGAATATGGATATGCTAACATAGACGGCTTGTTTCTGCTGGCTCCCTTTGTTTTTCTTTTCCTTATTCCTGCTATTACGATGCGCTCCTTTGCTGATGAGAAGAAGTCGGGAACCATAGAACTATTACTAACAAAACCTCTTTCGGACATACAGATTATACTTGCCAAATACTTTGCAGGAGTAATACTTGTCTTTATTTCTCTTTTACCCACACTGATATATTTTGTGACAGTTTACCGTTTTGGTCTTCCTGTCGGAAATATGGACGTTGGAGGAACATGGGGTTCATATATAGGCTTGCTTTTCCTCGGAGCTTCATTTGTTGCTGTGGGAATATTTTCATCATCCTTATCCGATAACCAGATTGTATCCTTTATAATATCAGTATTTATATGCGGCTTTGTCTATCTGGGATTTGAGTTTATTTACTCATTAGACCTGTTTGGCAATATAGACCTGTTTATTAAATCACTCGGTATAAGTGCTCATTATGCATCTGTGAGCCGCGGAGTTATTGATACAAGAGACCTTGTTTATTTCCTTAGCTTTATCACTTTCTTCCTTTTATTAACAAAAACATCACTTGAAAGCAGAAAATGGTAAAGTGGATTATCAGATTAGAAGATTGTCAGATTATCAGATTAACAGATTGAAATATTAATGGTTAAGAATAAAAAAGATATTAAAAAGAATATAAAGCGTCAGAATATGATTCAGCTTTCACTGAGTCTTCTGATAATAATTCTTATTAATATTATCAGTTCTTTTGTTTTCACACGCATTGACCTTACATCAGAAAAAAGATACACTCTTTCGCCGGCTACTAAGAATTTATTGAAAAACCTTAAAGATATTGTTTTTTTCAGGGTTTATCTTGAAGGAGAGTTCCCTGCAGGCTTCAAACGTCTGCACAATGAGACCAAGGAAATGCTTGATGAATTCAGGGCATATTCCGGTAATATACAGTATGAGTTTGTTAACCCTTCTGCCAATAAGGACGGAAAGGCTACTAATGATACCTATAAGCTTCTCATGGAAAAAGGCTTAGAGCCAACTAACCTTCAGGTAAAAAGTAATGGCGGCACCTCACAGCAAATCATTTTTCCTGCTGCAATAGTTGCCTACAAAGACCGTGAATTGCCTTTACAGTTGCTTATGACACAGATGGGCGCTCCTGCTGAGGAACAGCTTAACAACTCTATACGTGCTTTAGAATATAATTTGTCAAATACTATCAGAAAGCTTACTGTGGTGGTAAAACCCAAGGTTGCTTTCATTGAGGGACAGGGAGAGCTTAATGATTATGAAACTGCCGATATAGCCAATTCTCTCAGCGAGTATTACAATGTTGAAAGAATAAAAATTAACGGGAATATCAGCAGCCTTCGTCAGCATGTTGACACAAACTCAGGAAAGGTTCTAAATAAATATGAAGCAATTATTATTGCAAAGCCTGACTCAGCTTTCGATGAGAAGGATAAGTTTCTCATTGACCAGTATGTGATGAATGGCGGAAAAATCCTCTGGCTTGTAGACCCTGTTTTTGCCAGCCAGGACAGTCTTCAGAAGTCTTCCTTTACTTTCGGAATTGCCAAGCCTCTTAATATCGAAGATATGCTTTTCAAATACGGAGTTCGTTTAAACTACAATCTTATTCTGGATTTGAATTCCATGCCTATTCCTGTCAGAACAGGGGAAATAGGAGGGCAGCCTCAGTTCAGTTTTATTCCATGGCTCTATTTTCCGGTAATTACGCCTGTTGTCAAGCACCCTATTGTTAATAATCTCAATGCTGTTAAAACCGAATTTGTAAGCTCTATGGATACTGTTGAAGCACCCGGAGTTAAAAAAACCATTCTGCTAACCAGCTCAGCTTACTCAAAAACATTAAATGTCCCTGTTCGTATCAGCCTTGATTTGCTAAGGAAGAACCATGATGAACGGCAGTTTAATGAACAAAATCTCGCGGTTGCAATTCTGCTTGAAGGGAAATTTACCTCGCTCTATAATCACCGCATACCTCCTGAAATATTGAGCAGTAAGGGAATTGCCTTTAAGCCGCAAAGCGAGAAAACCGCTATGATAGTTATATCTGATGGGGATATCATTAAGAACCAGGTGAGGGTTATTAACGGGAAGCAGGTGCCTTATCCGCTCGGCTATGATAGGTACACCAAGCAAACATTCGGCAACAAGGATTTCATCCTCAATGCTGTCAATTACCTTTGTGATAACTCAGGGCTTATCTCTGTCCGCACACGCGAGGTTAAGCTCCGCCTGCTCGATAAAACAAGAGTAGAAAACAATAAATTATCCATTCAGCTCTTCAATACATTATTACCTTTGGCATTCATAATTCTGCTTGGAATAATTTTAAATATTTACAGAAAAAGAAAATACACGAAAACGAGGGATAAGGAGTAAGGGATAAGGAATAAGGGATAAGTCGTAATTCACTTTATATTAAATGAAAAAAAACAGAATCACATTAATAATTGTAATTGTTCTTTTAGCAATTGCAGTTTTGCTGATTGTCAGGAACACATCCTCAACTCTTAACAGAGAGCTGAAGAACTTTGCAATTACAGACACTGCAAGTGTTTCCAAAATTTTCATGAGCGATAAAAAGAACAATAAAATATTGCTCATCAAGAAGCCCGATGGCAAATGGCAGGTGAATGAAAAGTATCCTGCCAATACTGATATTGTAAATAATTTGCTTTATACAATGCATAACATTGCTGTCAGTTCACCTGTCCCGATGTCTATGCGTAATTCTGTTATCTCCCGCATGGCAGTGCTGGCAGTGAAAGTAGAAATCTATTCTAATGTTTACAGGATTAATTTATTTGATAAGATACACCTTTTCAGGCATGAAAAGCTGATAAAAACTTTCTACGTAGGTGACAATACAAGAGACAATATGGGAACATATATGCTTATTGAAGGCTCTGACGAACCTTTTGTCACTTATATCCCCTCTTTCAGAGGATTTCTGTCAACCCGTTTTGTGCCTAATGAAAATGTATGGCGTGATTATACTATATTTAATTATCAACTTAAGGATATTAAGTCTGTCAGTATTGAATTCCCGCAGTTTCCTGATTCATCATTTGTTATAGACCGTGCTAATGATCTTAAATATTCTTTAACTCCTCTAAGCTCCAGCTTCCAGCCTCCAGCCTCCAGCCTTCCTTACGATACAATCAAATTACTGCAGTTCCTTTCATCATTTCAGAAACTGAGATTTGAGGCATTGATAAACGATATTGACAAACAAAAAAGAGACTCTATAATATCTTCATCCCCATGGCATATTATTACAGTTACAGGCAATAATGGTAAATCCGCACAAAATAAAACCTATCACAAAAAACCTGCTTATGGAGATTATTATGACGAAGTCACTAAGCAACGTGTGATTTATGACCGCGACAGGTTATATGCACTTATAAACAATGACAAGGATTTAACACTTATTCAGTTCTTCATGTTCGGGAAAATATTACGAACAATAAATTATTTCAGGAAAAGTTAAGTACTGTGAAGAGGCAAGAGCGAAGAGGTTAGTGGTTCATTAGCATCTATAAATTTTATTAAAGATTAAGGTCAGAGACTTTGGTGACCTGTTTGTATTCAACATCTTCAAAGTTATTGAAATGTGCTTTTCCGCAATCTATTTTTAATTTTTCGCTGCCTCTAAGTTCCTGTCCTTCACTTTTGGTTTCGGCTACAAAATAGATTGTCTTTTCACCTTTGAAAACCAAAGCCCAGTCGGGATTATAAGTTCCGATTGGAGTATTAATACCATTACTCAATAAGTATTAGTCCAAAATGGATATAAAAAAATATACTCATACCCACATGTACTTTTAACATGCTCCTGCGTTATTATTTTTACTTGACCTTTAATGAACTCACTGACATCTTCAAGTGTTTTATGAAGTTTACCAGTAAAAGCTCGTTTCATATACCACCACATCTTTTCAGCAGGATTTAATTCAG
>CAZMDE010000053.1:0-2164 GCA_964564355.1 uncultured Bacteroidales bacterium
AAACTGCTGATGTTACCAAAAACATCCATGCTATTTGTACCGGTGATGTTAATGCATCATATTCTAATATTCCTCAGAAAAACACTAATACCCCTATCAGTACAGAAGGATTACTGAGTATTGAAAAAGGTAAGGAATTTGAATTACCTGTCTACCTTAATGATAATGTTGAGCTTGGGGCGATGGGATTGAAGTTTCAAGTTTCAAGTTCCAAGTTCTCGATTCTCAGTATAAAATCTGACATTCAGGGATTAATCTATAACATAATACAATCTGATGAATCTGATAAATTCCAAATCAATATCGCCTGGTCAGCATACAATCAGGGATTGAATATAACCCCGGACAAACCTTTATTTTATATTATAGCGAAGAGCGAAGAGCAAAGAGCATTTAGTTTCCAGTTGTCCTCTGAGAGTGTATTAGCTGACATGGATACAAATTATATCAGTATTAACAAACTTGTAGTTCCAAAATTGGCTTACGGCTTACGACCTGCGACTTGCGACTTAAAAGTTTATCCTAATCCATTCAGCAGCATTACTAATATTGACTATTTATTGCCGGAGGATGCAAATATTGAAATTAATGTATATAATGTTTTGGGAGAAAAGATTGCCTGTCTTGCTGATGCAAAACAAATTGCAGGTCAACATTCCCTGAAGTTCAATTCATCATCACTTAGAGAAGGTGTTTATTATTTACGATTTACGATTTATGATTTAAGATTTAATAATTCAGTTTACACAAAGACTAATATTTTGATGATTGTCAGGATGTGATTGAAAGCAATTATAATAGCAATTTTAAAAATACTTACTAAATTTATATTTAAATCAGTATTCCTTAAAATAACAATTATTCACTAACTAATTATTTAACAAGGAGTTCATTAAAAATATATAATTTAAGGTTTTGTTAAGGAACTAAGGAGAGCGGTTTCTCTTTATAGTTTTAGAGTATGTTTAACTTTTCATGTAATTAGCTAATTTTATAATCAAATTTTATAACTTTTTCCTTTATCTACTTTTAGGTATAGGTTATATTTCTTAAATTCTACTAATTTGTTATTGTGTTTTTATTGAAAAATTATAGTTAATAGTCGAAATTATATAACTTAATAATTACACTACTTATAAAAAAAATATGAATTCTTTTTACAAAATAGGTCAGTTTATAAAGTTTTGTTCTCTGAATATTTTATTTTTAGGCATATTAAGTTTTAATTCAGCAGGGCAAGCAACTTATGAGATAGGAACCGGTACAATAAATACTATAATAGGAATACCTATTTCAGGGCATTGGACAATGGGAAAAGCTCAAATAACAGAAACAATATTAAGACAGGCGTCATCAGGAGGTACAACAGCAACAATACAGAATTTATATTTACCTTCAGACCCTCCCGGTACCGGAATGCAAGCAGGACCTATAACTTCTTTGGGTTGGAATATTATAGAATCAAACCCGGCAAATACAGGAACATTAAATGTTTATTTAAAAAATGTTTCTGCATCAGCCCCGCAGTTATCAACATCTAATACATGGGGAGGTGAAACTTCAGGAGCAACATTGTTTTTTTCAGGAACTGTAACAACCCCAACTGAACCGGGTTGGTGGATGATAACTGGTAACCAGGCGACTCCTTTCACTTATAATGGAGGCTGTCTTATTATTATTACAAGTTTTTTATCCAGTACAAGTACATCTCAAATTAAAACCTATTTTTCTGTAATCAGTAATACATTTGATTATGTTCAGAATTATTCTAATTACAGTGCTCCTCAAAGTACAGAAACATTTAGCAATGCAATTGGTACCTACCACCCAAATATGCGGTTTGGGACTGGAGCAGGCTGCACAACTCCTTCTGCTCCAACTGGCACATCTCCACAGAATTTTTGCAATTCTGCCATTGTAACAAATATATCTGTAGCTGGCGAAAACATTAAATGGTATTCTGCGTCAACTGGTGGAACAGAATTGTCAGGTTCATTAGCCCTTATTAATGGCACTCACTATTATGCAAGCCAGACAGTGGGAGGTTGCGAAAGCACATCAAGACTGGATGTCTTAGCAGTTATTAATATTTCTCCTTCAGCATCTGTCAGTCCCACAGGCCCATTAAGTATTTGCACAGGAACTTCGTCCACTCTGACAGCAA
>CAZMDE010000053.1:2264-11147 GCA_964564355.1 uncultured Bacteroidales bacterium
CTGCAAATGCTGCAGCAAGCTATACTGTTGTTATTACCAATACATCCACAACATGTACTAATACTTCAAATTATGTAAGTCTGACTGTTAATTCTCTTCCAACAGCTACAGCAAGCCCCACAGGCCCATTAAGTATTTGTACAGGAACTTCGTCCACTCTGACAGCAAACACAGGAGTTAATCTTGCTTACCAGTGGAAGGCTGATGGAACAGATATTACCAATGCAACCGGCAGTTCATATACTGTAAATACTGCAGCAAGCTATAATGTTGTGGTTACAAATACCCTGACTACCTGCACCAATACTTCAAATGCTGTTACTGTTAATATTAATACTCATCCTTCAATTACTATCTCTCCTTTAAACCCGATACAATGCCCTGGCTCTGAGCTAACCTTTACTGCATATGCAGAAGGCACAACACCGTTTGCCTACCAGTGGTTTAAAAATGGCAGCCAGATAAATAATGCTACCAACAGCTCGTATAATTTGAATTTTTTAACTGAAGTGGATGCGGGAACCTATAAATGTATTGTTACAAATGTCTGTGGAAATGCCACAAGTAATGAATCACTACTTACACTTAACAATATTCCTTCTGTAACTCTGAATCCTTCAAATCCTTCGCTATGTCAGGGAGCTGATCTAACCTTCATTTCAACTGCCAATGGAACGAATCCAATCTATAAATGGTATAAAAATAATATGCTGATTGCTAATGCGACAAGCAGCTCCTATAAATTAAGCAGCATTAATTCTTCTGATGAAGCAGATTATTATTGCACAACAGGCAGTGACTGCGGCAATGCTACTAGTAATACATCAACACTAACAATCTTGTATCCTCCTGCTTCAGCAGATATATCTCCCCCTAATTCTATAGAATGTTTGGGTGAAAATATTGCTTTTTTTGTATCAGTTACTGGAGGCTCTATGCCTTTAAGCTACCAGTGGCTAAAGATGGAAGCTGGAAACTGGAAACCGGAAACCGGTAGAACAACCAACAATTATCAGATGACAGGTATAAAAGAATCTGATGCAGCGAACTATTCATGCACTATTACCAATGCATGCGGAAACATAACCAGCAGCATTACAACACTTACAGTTTATGCAGAGCCGGTTATTACTTACATAACTCCTGATAAGACAGCATGTTCAGGAGATACTGCTTCGCTTAAGGTCATTGCAACAGGCAATCCTCTCAACTTCCAGTGGTTAAAAGAAGGAAGCCCCATTAACGGTGCAACCGACAGCAGACTGCTATTCAATCCTATTAATCAGGCTGATGCAGGCAATTACAGCTGTAATATAAGCAATATCTGTAACAGCAAAATTGCTCACACTATAATGTCTGTCAGGGAAAAAGTGATTTTCACAGATACGATTTCCAACCTGACAAAATGCCAGGGAGAGAATGTTACAATTACTTTTAATGCAACCGGCACGAATCTGAGCTACCAGTGGACCAAGGGAGCAGGTGACATTATCGGTGCTACATTTTCAACTTATACTATAAACAATGTTAAGCTAACTGATTATGATATATATTCTTGTAAAGTAAGCAATGATTGCGGAACAAAGTCTTTACCAAAATTCATTTTAACAGTTGTCTCTCCTCCAACATCAAATATAAAATTTGTAAAACAAATTAAATATCCAGGTGACAATGCTTCTTATTCATTGTCTCCGGGGGGAACGAGTCCTTTTGCTTTTCAATGGATAAAAAGTGGGGTTGAAATTGAAGGAGAAACAAACAGCATATTTAATATTAATTCTATTGAATGCGGAGATAGCGGTGTATATTCCTGTAATATAACCAATAGCTGCAAAAGCGTTACTGCTAAAATTGTCCGGCTTTATGTGCTTAATTGTTCACGATTCAAGCATGCTGTAATAGGGCAGGTGAAGTATGACAATAAAGATTCTACTCCAATGACAAATACTATCGTGCATCTATTAAACATGACAGAAACACCTATTGATAGCAGCACTACAGATATCAATGGAAATTATGTTTTTATTGATTTGGTTAATGAAACATATAAGCTTAAAGGAAGTACATCCAAAAACTGGGGTGGCAGCAATCCTGCTGATGCCCTGCTTGTTAACAGAAATTATATTGGCTTGTATAATATCACAGACCCTTTGAAAAAGCTTGCAGCTGATGTAAATAATGACGGAAAAAGAAATCCTACTGATGCTTTAATAATTAACAGAAGGTATATAGGCCTTCTTAATAAATTTACAGATAAAAACAAAGTCACTCTGCCTGACTGGCTGTTCAGCAATCCTAATTTAACTTTAGCAAGTCAGGACACTATACAAAACATCATCGCTATTTGCAGAGGAGATGTTAACGCTTCTTATAATCCCCCGCTAAGAATTATGAATTATGAATTAGGAATCAGGAATGAAGAAGTGTTAAATGTTGAACCCGATAAACCATTTGATATACCTGTCTACTTGAATGAATCTGTTAAATTAGGTGCTTTAGGGATTAAGTTAAAAGTAAAAAGTTAAAAGTTAAAAATAATTGGAATTAAAAGTAACATAGATGGATTAATATTCAATATAATCGAAAAGCCAAGAGCGATGTGCGAAGTGTTAACAGAAAATAGCGACCAACTATCAACCAACAACGAACAAATAATTAACATAGCCTGGTCTGCCAATGATGTAGGGTACAAAATCAAACCTGACAAACCTTTATTAGTTCTTAGTTGTTCGTTGATAGTTGATAATAAAATAAATTCAGGAGAAATTACCAATAGCTTCCAGCTTTCCTCCGAAAGCATAATATCTGACATTGACGCAAATTATATCAGTACTGACAAACTTGTAGTTCCAAAATTGAAATTCTCAATTCTCAATTCTCAATTCTCAATTCAAATTTACCCCAACCCTTTCAATGCCATTACAAACATTAATTACACTATTCCGGAAGATGAAAATGTCAACATAAATATATATAATATTTTAGGTGAAAAAGTTGCAGCACTCGTTACAAATGAGCTCCGGCAAGCAGGGAATCACTCCCTGCAGTTCAATGCAGCTTCTCTTAGAGAAGGCGTTTATTATTGTGTCCTGCAGCTTGATAATAAAAATAAAAGGCTTTCTAAAACAAGAATACTAATAATTACAAAGTAGCTGATTGTTATAATTTTAAAAATGTTTTTTTAAGTATTAAAATTTTTAGTAATTTTGAACTATTATTTAACTTCTAATCTAAAAACATGAAATTTAAAATTACTCTCATTCTCCTTTCTTGCTTTATTGTTTTGCTTACTATAAGCTGTAAACAACGTATTAAAGAAGTAAAAGGACAGAAGTATCAAATTACTATCAAAAATTTAAAAACTGCTTATACAAACGAAATAACCACAAGTAAAAAATGCTTGCTTTTATCTCAAAAAGCTAAGGAGATAGGCTTAACAGATGTTGCTTTGTTATATAAAGCTGCTTCAATATCTGAAGGTATACATGGAGCTAATTTCAAGTCTGTTTTAACAAGATTAGGTGTATTGCCTGATGAAAAAATCCAGGATATAAAATTTGGCTCTATGGAGGAAGAACTGAAAAATTCTTTTATTGGTGAAGCTGAAGAGCTATCTGAAATTTATCCCGAATATATAAAAATAGCTAAAGAGGAAGGTGCTGATGATGCAAAAAATTATTTTGAATATGCCTGGAATACTGAAAAAAAACATAACACTATGTTTGAAAATCCTATGAATTCCTATGGCAGAAATTCTGAAATAAATCCAAAAGCTTTTTATATCTGCTCTAATTGTGGGTTTACTTTTGACGAAGCTAGCGTTACTTCTTCCTGCCCTTCATGTAAAACTACCAAAGATAAATACATATTAGTCAATAAACCATAATTTGTGTTAACAGTATTAAGCTATCAGTGCTTAGTTATCAAAATTCATGTACTTTTGCTTTATAATAATTGTACATGCTTACCTTTAAAAAAGACGAAAGACTTTGCTCTAAGAAAATAATTAATGATTTATTTGCTAAAGGCAAATCTTTTGTAATTGAGCCTTTAAGAATAGTATGGTTGGAAAAAGAGTTGAATTCAACTTCTCCTGCACAGGTATTAATTAATGTTTCTCAACATAAATTTAAAAGAGCTGTTGACAGAAATAAAATTAAAAGACAATTAAGGGAAGCATACAGAAAAAACAAAGACCCCTTATATCAATTCCTTACCGAAAACCACAAACAATCTGCTTTTGCTATTTTTTATATTTCCAAAGAATTCACCCCTTTCAAGGATATTGAATCTAAAATAATATTAATTTTACAGCGTTTACAAAAAGAAATTAAAAATAATAATAACTAACTACTAACAACGAACTACAAACTAATCATGAAATGGCTCTTGAGTAAGATATTTATATTCTTAATCAGATTATATCAGGTAACAATATCTCCTTTATTATTCCCTTCTTGCAGGTATGTGCCTTCCTGTTCAATCTATGGAATTAATGCAATTAAAAAACATGGTCCTGTTAAAGGCTTATATCTCGCTATTAAAAGATTTATTTCTTGTAATCCATGGGGTGGCAGCGGATATGACCCGGTTCCATAACAATTAACTTTTAATAATTAACATTTAATAATAATATGAAATTCAATCTAAAATCTAAAATCTTTAATCGTAAATCTAAATTCGTACATCGTACATCTAACAGGTTTAAGGTACTGATAATTGCTTTATCAATTTTTTCAGTTTCTTTTATTTCTTTTAGCTTTATTGACAATGACTTTGAGGTAACCAAGAATCTTGACATCTTTGCCACTCTTATCAAGGAACTGAATCTTCATTATGTTGACGGCTTAAATTCAGGTGAACTTGTTAAGACCGCTATTGATGATATGCTTGAGTCTCTTGACCCTTATACTAACTATATCCCTGAATCCGAAGCTGAGGATTATAAATTCATGACTACCGGGCAATATGGAGGTATTGGTGCTCTAATCACAAAAAGAGGTGAATCTATTATGATATCTGACCCTTACGAAGGCTTTCCTGCTCAAAAGACCGGGCTTAAAGCAGGTGATGTTATTCTCGAAGTAAATGGCAAATCTGTAAGCGGTTTGATAACTTCTGAAGTCAGCGACCTTCTAAAAGGCTCTCCCGGCACCGAAGTCAAAATCTTATATAAAAGAGATACCGAACCAAAACCTGCTGAAAAAATTTTTAAAAGAGAAGAAATCAAAATCAATAATGTTCCCTATTCAGGTACTGTTGATAAAGAGAATGAAATTGCTTATATTAAGCTGACCGGCTTTACTCAAAATGCTGGCAAAGACGTGAAAGATGCTTTTACAAAACTTAAAGAAAAAAACACCCTCAAAGGTCTTATCCTAGACCTCAGAGGCAATGGCGGTGGTTTGTTAAACGAAGCTGTTAATATTGTTAATATATTTGAAGACAAAGGACAGGTAGTCGTTAAAACTAAAGGAAAAATTGAAAACAGCAATGTTACTCACAAAACTTCTTTCCCTGTTGTTGACAGTAATATTCCTCTTGTTATTCTTGTCGACGATAATAGCGCTTCTGCTTCCGAAATCGTTACTGGTGCTATTCAGGATTTAGACCGTGGAGTTATTGTCGGACAGAAAACATTTGGAAAAGGATTGGTACAGAATATTATTCCTCTTAGCTATAATGCTCAGTTAAAAGTTACTGTTGCAAAATATTATATTCCAAGCGGTAGATGCATCCAGGCTATTGACTATTCCCATAAAGATAAAGATGGCAAAAGCTCTAAAAGAGCCGATTCTCTTAAAACTGCTTTTAAAACCAAAAATGGTCGTATTGTCTATGATGGCGGTGGCATCGAACCTGATATATCCATTACTCCCAAACAATACAGCAATATTACTGTTAGCCTGATGATGAAATTTTTAATATTTGATTTTGCTACTAAATACAATATCGAACATCCTCAAATACCTAAACCATCTGACTTCATTATTACCGACGAAATCTACGATGAATTCACCAAATTCATCTCTAATAAAGAATATGACTATACCACCAAAAGCGAAAAAATCCTTAAAGACCTCAAAGAAACATCTGAAAAAGAAAAGTATTTTGATGCTATCAAGACTGATTACGATAATTTGAAAACTAAGATGATGCACGATAAAAACAAGGACTTAGTTAAATTTAAAGATGAGATTAAAACTTTATTAAAAATTGAAATGTCCGGCAGATATTATTATCAAAAAGGAAAAATAGAATCTTCCCTTTCTGATGACCCGGAAATTGCAAAATCTATCGAAACCCTTAAAGACATGCCTGCCTACAAATCAATTCTCGCCGGCAAAAAATAACAAATGTCTTACGACTTACGACTTATGGCTTATGACTAAACTCCCTTTAATCCTTGTAACCAACGACGACGGCATTATGGCTCCCGGATTGAGAGCTTTGATTAAAGTCATGTGCGAATTGGGCGAAGTTGTCGTTGTTGCTCCCGACAAACCTCAGTCTGGAATGGGACACGCTATCACTGTTTCATCCCCTCTCCGTATCGAACAGATTCATAGCAACAATGGATTTGCTGAATATACTTGCAATGGAACACCCGTCGATTGCGTTAAGCTGGCTATTGACAAAGTCCTCAATCGAAAACCTGACCTACTTGTATCCGGCATTAACCATGGCTCCAACTCTACTATTAACGTAATATATTCCGGCACTATGTCCGCTGCCCTTGAAGGCGCTATTGAGCAAATACCATCTATTGGCTTTTCCTATCTTGATAATTCTTACAAAGCTGACTTCAATGTTCCCGTAAAGTATGTTAAGCTTATTTCCCAAAAAGTCCTGCTAACCGGGCTTCCTGCTAATACTTGTATTAATGTTAACATTCCCAGGATAAGTGAATCGGATATAAAAGGTATTAAAATTTGCCGGCAGGCTAAAGCTTTCTGGTCTGACGAATATTTCGAACGCACTGACCCTAATAATAGAAAATATTACTGGCTTACAGGAGTTTTAGAAAACAATGATTTAGGCGAAGATACCGACGAATGGGCTTTGAAAAACAATTATGTCTCTATTGTCCCTGTCCAGGCTGACCTAACCGCTCATCATGCTATCCCTACCCTAATACAACAATTCAAAAACCTATGACCAATTCTCCATTCTCAATTCCTGATCTATGTTTAAATTCCTAAAAAAAGACTCCTTCCTAATCGGCATTATCATAGGCATTATCCTGCCCCTATTGTCATTCTCTTTTATTTACCTCATAGCAATTCTTATCAATACTCTTAATAATAATTTATTATCATTGGATAATTATTCTTCAAATAGCAGTCTATTTAGCATACTCGTTCCAAATCTCCTGGTTTTCCGTTATTACATGAGAAATCTGAAATACGAAAAAACAGGTAAAGGTGTTATGCTAATAACAGTTATCTATACAATTGCACACTTTTACTTTACAATGAAATTTAAATAAACTATAAACTGTCAACTCATTACTCATAAATATTAAATGGTTTACTTTGTGTTACTTTGCGTTACCCTTTGTGCACTTTGTGGTTAAGCTTTTTATTAAAGAAAATAACTCATAATGAAATATTACATCATCGCAGGCGAAGCTTCAGGCGACTTACACGCTTCTAATCTTATTAAGGAGATACGCAAGCTTGATAAAAATGCAATCTTTCGTTGCTGGGGTGGAGACCTCATGCTGCAACAAAATGTTGAATTAGTTAAGCATTACAAAGAAACTTCATATATGGGTTTCTTTGAAGTCATTCTCCATCTCCCCGCAATTCTTAAAAATATCAATTTCTGTAAAAAAGATATTATCTCTTTCAATCCCGATGCACTTATACTTGTTGACTATCCCGGCTTCAACCTCCGCATTGCAGAATTTATAAAAAAACATATTCTACGAACTCCGAACTCCGAACTCAAAACTTTCTACTACATCTCCCCACAGGTCTGGGCTTGGAAAAGATCAAGAGTCAAAAAGATTAAAGCTTGCGTTGACAGAATGTTTGTCATTCTCCCTTTCGAAAAAGACTTTTATAAGCAGTACAATTACGATGTCGACTTTGTCGGACACCCCCTCCTCGACGAAATCCAAAACTATAATAACATCCAATCTCCAGCTTCCAGCTTCCAGCTTCCGACCTCCAAGCCTATCATCGCTTTGCTACCGGGAAGCAGAAAGCAGGAAATCTCCAAGATGCTTTCAATTATGCTTCAGATCATCCCTCATTACAAAGAATATCAGTTCGTCATTGCCGCCGCCCCATCAATACCTCAGGAATTATATCATAAATATATCAATGCCCTTACGACTTACGACTTACAACTTACGACTACTTACGACTTACGACGTACGACTTACGACTTATTATCAATTTCCTTCGCCGCTGTTGTCACTTCCGGCACTGCCACACTCGAGACTGCTTTATTTGAAGTACCCGAAGTTGTTTGTTACAAAGGAAATTACCTTTCCTACCTCATTGCAAAATCTTTAGTTAAGATTAAATACATATCATTAGTTAATCTCATAATGAACAAAAAAGTCGTTACAGAATTAATTCAGAATGACTTAAACATTAGCAATCTCAAAGCTGAGCTTGACAAAATTGTTTACGATGCTGACAACAGGAAAAGGATTATTTCCGATTACAAACAAATTAAGCTAAAGCTCGGTGGACCCGGAGCATCTACCAAAACCGCACAAATTATTTACAATGAACTAACTTACTAATTTACTAACCGAGCGTAGCGAGCTCATGAACACCTTTAAAATAATTGTTTAGTGAAATAAGCGAAGCGATTCATGAACCCCTTTGATATTAATATATTAGTGAATAATAAATTATCAAATTA
>CAZMDE010000054.1:0-11118 GCA_964564355.1 uncultured Bacteroidales bacterium
AAGCGAACAGGAATTATTCAGGCGGGAATCACTGAAAGAAATAATTAAATCAGGGATAAACCCATATCCTGCAGAAAGCTATAATATAAATGTTAATGCTGCAGATATACTTGCCAACTACCCGAATGATAACAGCCTTTATCAGGATGTGAGTATTGCCGGACGCATAATGCACAGGAGGATAATGGGTGCTGCTTCTTTTTGCGAAATTCAGGACAGTACAGGTAGGATACAGCTCTATATTAAGAGGGATGACATATGCCCGGGAGAAGACAAAAACCTTTATAATATTATATTTAAAAAGCACCTTGACCTTGGCGATATTATTGGTGTTAAAGGTTTTGTATTTATCACACAGATGGGTGAGATAAGCATACACGTTAAGGAGCTTAAGATACTCTGCAAGTCGCTTAAACCCCTGCCGGTTGTGAAGGAAAAGGACGGAAAGGTTTGGGATGCATTTACTGACCCTGAGCAGAGATACAGGCAGAGATACCTTGACCTTATAGTTAATCCGCAATTCAGAGATGTGTTTGTAAAGCGTACAAAGCTTGTTAATTCAATGCGTTCATTTTTAAATGCAAAAGGGTATCTTGAAGTTGAAACTCCTGTATTGCAACCTATATACGGAGGAGCAGCAGCAAGACCTTTCACCACTCATCATAATACTTTAGACACAACATTATATCTGAGAATCGCAAATGAGCTATATCTTAAAAGACTTATAGTAGGTGGTTACGATGGTGTTTATGAATTCTCAAAGGATTTCAGGAATGAGGGGATGGACAGGTTTCATAATCCGGAGTTTACACAGATGGAGCTCTATGTTGCATATAAGGATTATAACTGGATGATGGATTGTGTTGAGGAAATGGTTGAGAAAATCGCAATAGATGTTGCAGGTTCAACTGAAATACAGGTTGGAGAAAATATAATAAGTTTCAAGAGACCATGGAAACGTTTTACGATGTTTGAGGCAATAAAACATTTTACAGGCTTTGATATTGATGGCAAAACAGAGGAAGAGCTTGTGGAGATAGCAAAGGGGCTGGGAGTTGAGGTTGATAAAACTATGGGTAAGGGAAAGATAATTGATGAAATATTCGGTGAAAAGTGTGAAGCAAATCTAATCAATCCTACATTTATAACTGACTATCCTGTTGAAATGTCGCCTCTTGCAAAAAAGCACAGGAGCAAGGAAGGTTTGGTAGAAAGGTTTGAAGCTATTTGCAATGGGAAGGAAATCTGTAATGCTTTTTCGGAGCTGAATGACCCAATTGACCAGAGGGAAAGGTTTGAAGCACAGCTTGAACTTGGCAAACGAGGAGATGAAGAAGCCATGGTGCTGGATGAGGATTTTCTCAGGGCGCTTGAATACGGCATGCCGCCTACAGCAGGATTGGGAATAGGTATAGACCGCCTTGCCATGATAATGACAAATTCAAATTCAATTCAGGATGTTTTGTTCTTCCCGCAGATGCGACCGGAGAAGAAGGCTGCTGTTGTGAGTGATGACGGGTTTCTTGAATTGGGTATTCCTGCAGTATGGATTCCGGTTATAAGGAAAGCAGGGATTAATACATTAGATGAATTGAAAGCTTCTAACCCGAACCAACTCTTCAACACTATGTGCGGGCTTAGGAAAAAGCTGAAGCTTGAAATAGCAGTGCCGAAACAAGAAGAAATCAATGCATGGATAAACCAGGCAAATTGAGAATTGAAAATTGAGAATGGAGAATTAACAGATTAAAACAACTTTAAACTTGAAACTTTAAACTAATAATGGATATAGTAGTAAGCGGGATAAGACCAACAGGGAATTTGCATTTAGGTAATTATTTCGGTGCATTAAGGAATTTTGTCAAGATGCAGCATGAAAACAAATGCTTTTTCTTTATTGCAGATTACCATTCACTTACAACTCATCCCACACCGGAACATTTGCAGGAAAGCATAAAGCAGGTGCTGGTTGAATATCTTGCTTGCGGCATTGACCCCGAAGTGGTGACATTATATGTTCAAAGCGATGTTCCTGAGGTTACTGAACTCTACCTGTTGCTTAACATGAATGCTTATGTCGGGGAGCTTGAAAGGTGCACTTCTTTTAAAGAAAAGATAAGAGTTCAGCCAAATAATATAAATGCAGGCTTGCTGACCTATCCTACGCTTATGGCTGCAGATATTCTGCTTCATAAGGCTGCTAAAGTGCCTGTGGGAAAAGACCAGGAGCAGCATCTTGAAATGACAAGGACCTTTGCAAAACGTTTTAACAGGATGCATAATATGGAATATTTTCCTGAGCCTGTTGCATATAATTTTGGTCAGGAGCTGATAAAGATACCTGGTTTGGATGGAACAGGAAAGATGGGGAAAACAAGTAATAATGGAATATTATTAGCAGATACTCCTGAGGCAATACGTAAGAAAGTGATGAGAGCTGTGACAGATGGAGGACCTACGCAAATGAACCAGCCTAAACCTGAAGCTGTTGAGAACCTGTTTACATTAATGAAAGTTATATCTGCAACTGATACTCTCGCTCATTTTGATGAATTGTATAATAAATGCCAGATAAAGTATGGTGATATGAAGAAGCAACTTGCAGAAGATATTGTTAATTTTGTAAAACCAATTAGTGAGAAAATAAAGGAATTGTCAAAAGATGATTTATATATAGAGAAGGTTGTGAAGCAGGGTAAGGAAAAGGCAAGTGAAAGCGCTTCAAAAACGATTAAAGAGGTGAGGAAGATAATTGGGTTTAGAAGCTAGAAACTGGAAGCTGGAAGTTGGAGATTAGAGTTTAAAAAATAAGATAAGAGTAAGATGAAAGATACAAGGTTAGCAATAAGGTATGCAAAGGCTTTGTTAGAGCTGGCATTAGAGAAGGGTCTTGAAACTAAGGTTAGAGAAGATATGCATCTTGTTTCAGATGTGTGCGAAGCTAACAGGGATTTCAGAAGATTGCTTCTTAATCCGGGAATAAATTCTGATAAAAAACAATCAATCATTAAAGAGATATTTAAAAAAGATATTCAGGAGCTTAGCTTGTCTTTCTTACTGCTTATAGCAAATAAAAGAAGAGAAGTTTTTATTGATGAAATAGCTAAAAATTATATAGAAATATATAAAGAAAATAAAGGAATAAAGACAGCAACTATTGAGACTGTAGTTAAAATAGATAATTTTACTAAAGAGAATATTATTAAGCTTATTGAAGAACGGACTAATTCGAAAATTGAGCTTATTGAAATAATAAATGAAAAATTAGTTGGCGGTTTTAAGCTTACATTTGATAATAAACAATATGATAACAGCATACTGAATGAGATAAGAAAGTTAAGGAAGGAATTTCAGGTTAATATTTATCAGAAAGGATTCTAAAACAGACATAAGACAGAAGTATCAAGACATAAGATAAATTAATTCATAATTCATAACTCATAACTCATAATTCATAAAACTATGTCAGAGATTAAACCAGCGGAAGTATCAGCGATATTGCGTCAGCAATTATCAGGATTTCAAACAGAGACTCAGCTTGAAGAAGTAGGAAGTGTTCTCCAGGTGGGAGATGGAATTGCCAGATTATATGGGCTGACAAACGCAGAACAGGGAGAACTGATAGAGTTTGAGAAAGATGGGCTAAAGGGAATAGTTCTTAATCTTGAGGAAGATAATGTTGGAGTTGTTTTGCTTGGTGAGTCAAACAATGTAAAAGAAGGCGATATTGTCAAGAGAACAGGAAAAATAGCGTCAATTATGGCGGGTGAAGGTGTTCTTGGCAGGGTAATCAATACAATAGGCGAGCCAATAGACGGAAAAGGAAAGATAGAAGGCAAGCTTTTTGAAATGCCGCTTGAGCGAAAAGCACCGGGAGTTATTTTCAGGCAGCCTGTTAATGAGCCTTTGCAGACAGGTATAAAACCTATTGATGCAATGATTCCTATAGGGAGAGGACAGAGAGAACTTATAATAGGTGACAGGCAGACTGGCAAGACAGCGATTGTAATAGATACTATTATTAATCAGAAAGAATTTTACGAAAAGGGGAAACCAGTATTTTGCATATATGTAGCTATCGGTCAGAAGGGGTCAACAGTTGCAAATATCTACAAAATCCTTGAGGATAACGGAGCAATGCCCTATACAGTAATAGTTGCTGCCACTGCCTCAGACCCTGCAGCTATGCAGTTCTATGCACCATATACAGGGTGTGCAATAGGGGAGTATTTCAGGGATACAGGACGTCCGGCATTAGTAATTTATGATGATTTGTCAAAACAGGCAGTATCTTACAGGGAAGTATCTTTATTGCTGAGAAGACCTCCCGGAAGAGAAGCTTACCCGGGAGATGTGTTCTATCTTCACTCCAGGTTGCTTGAAAGAGCTGCAAAAGTGATATCCTCTGATGTTATTGCATCCCAGATGAATGACCTGCCGGAGTCTTTAAAGCCATTAGTAAAGGGTGGAGGTTCGTTGACAGCTCTTCCTATAATTGAAACACAGGCTGGAGACGTATCAGCTTATATTCCTACAAATGTTATTTCTATTACTGACGGACAGATATTCCTTGAAACAAACCTGTTTAATGCAGGAGTTCGCCCTGCAATCAATGTAGGTATATCCGTTTCTAGAGTTGGCGGTAACGCGCAAATAAAAGCGATGAAGCAGGTGGCTGGCACACTAAAGTTAGACCAGGCGCAATACAGGGAGCTTGAGGCATTTGCCAAATTCGGCTCAGACCTTGAAGCATCTACTAAAGCCGTGATTGATAAAGGCGCACGTAATGTTGAAATTCTCAAACAGCCGCAATATTCACCTATGCCTGTAGAAAAGCAGATAGCTATTATTTTCTGCGGAACCAGGGGCCTTCTGAAAAATATACCTGTTGACAAAATACACGAATTTGAAGAAGAGTTTCTGCATCAAATCGAACTTGAACATCCTGAAGTATATAAAAGCCTAAGGGAGACAGGAAAGATGGGTGATGATACTGCAAAAATTCTTGAACAGGTTGCAACTGCACTTGCTAAGACACTTGCTAAGCAATAAAAAATAGAAAATCCCGATTGATAGGGATAGGTGGAGAAGCATCTTTATTCCACTTTCATAATACCTTTTATTGCAATAGCTTAATGCTACCTATAAGCTACCTATGTGGTACCTATGTGCTACCTGAAATATTCCTGGATTTATATATTCCTTCAACTATTTTTTCTTACCCTGATTCGGATTGTAGCCTCTCTGTTTAGCCATATCTTCTAAGCGTTTCTGCCAGTTGGATTTTTTGCCTTCAGGTTTTTTCTTATTTTCCTGTATCTGCTTGTGAAGTTTGTCTTCATTGACAAATCCTTTAATGGTATAAATCTGTGCAAAAGTCAGAAGGTTTGCAAGCAGATAATAATAGCTCAAACCTGAGGAGTAATTGTTGAATATACCAAGGAACATAACAGGCATAATATACATCATTGTTTTCATGCCCGGCATTTGCTGGGTTGAGGTTGTCATCATCTGGTTGTTGATGTATGTATAGGCTATGGTGGAAATTGTCATAAGTATAGTAAACAAGCTGACATGGTCACCATAGAAGGGTATTGTGAAAGGAAGACTTAAAACAGAATCGTAAGAGGAAAGGTCATCTGCCCACAGAAACCCTTGCTGCCTTAGTTCTATTGAAGCAGGGAAAAAACGAAACAAAGCAATAAGTATAGGGAACTGCAGTAGCATTGGCACGCATCCTGATAAAGGGCTAACGCCAGCCTTTTTATACATTGCCATAGTAGCCTGCTGCTTTTTAAGAGCGTCTTCTTTCTTGGGGAATTTCTTAGTTATTTCATCTATTTCAGGTTTAAGTAAACGCATCTTGGCTGATGAGATGTAAGTCTTATATGCTATTGGGAACAGGACTATCTTAAGCAGAATAGTCAGAATTAATATGATTATACCATAATTGATATTAAAACCTTCAAGAAAATTGAATACCGGTAATACTGCATATTTATTAATCCAAGCAAGGAGAAAAAAGCTCCATCCAAGGGGTATTTGCCTTTCAAGGTCAAGGTCATATTTTCTTAGTATCTTATATTTGGTAGGTCCAAAATAAAATTTCATTGGAATTGAATACCTGTCAGATACTATAAAAGGCACACTGATATCTGCTGATGTTGTTTTTAAAAACTTTTCAGAAGTTGCATCTGTCTTGGTTTGTAATTCTGCATTCAGAAAATTGTTATCTGCAATCAGAACGGATGTAAAAAATTGCTGCTTGAATGAAATCCATTTTATTTTTGTTTTCAGAGAAAGCTTTTCATCCTTAGTTTCAGACATGAAATCAACTTCATCCTGAGAAAATTTATAATAGATAGTCGAGCTGCTTCTTTCATTTGTCAAACTTTTTTCCTGACGGAGTAAATCACAATTCCAGCTTAAATTTATAAAGTCAGAATTGGAAGTCATCATATCATTAACACCAACAAAGTTTACTTTATAGTTAACAATATAACTGTTGCCTTTTAGTGTATAAACATACTCAATATACTTGTCCTTTTTAGTTAGAGAATCATTGTTTACCGGGTATAGCCGCATAGATAAGCTGATAGAATCATTTCCGCTTACATTCATGTTTTCTTTATTAGCATAGCTTGCATTTGCCCAATAGGGTTTAAAAAACAAATTGCTTGTAGAAATATCCCTGTTTTCAGCAAAAAATGTGAAATTTTGTTTTGAAGTATTTTCGTCAAATAAAATTAATGGTTTTCCATCATATGTTTTGTATTGCTTCAATTGAACGTATGAAATTCTTCCGCCTTTATTTAATATTTTTATTTTCAGCAATTCATTTTCTATAGTGTAAAATTTATCGGTTCCAGTTGCTGTTTTATAAAAACTGCCCAATTTGTTTTTATCAGGAACTTTAGCTGAAGTATCAGAAGAATTTGATGATTTGATGATTTGATGATTTGATGATTTAGAAGCTGAAATTGATGTGGTATCGCCTTTAATTCCTAAAGCTTTGGCTTTTATTGCCTCTTCCTGAGCTTTCTGCTGAACCAAAGCAATGGAATCGTTTTGCCTTTTCTGAGCCTCAATCTCTTCTTTTGTTGGCTTAGTCAACCAAAAATAACCAATGAAAATACCAAATATAATAACTATTCCAAATATTGAATTCCTATCCATGTTTTGATTTTAAGAATTGGCAAATATAATTAACTATTACTAACTGACAATTACGATTGATAATTATAATAAAAAACCCTGCTAATAGCAGGGTTTCTATGGTTTTAAACTTAAAATTTACAGGTTATTTATTTTTAACAGGCTCTTCAATAGGTTTTAAAAAGATAAAATCTACCCTTCTGTTAACATCATCATATTTATTAGATAAAGGATTTTTCTTTCCTTCTACAATAATATTGGATAGTCTTGAAGGAGCAATATCGTAAGCGTCTTTCAGTTCGTTGGCAACAACTTCAGCTCTTCTCTTACTCAAATCCATATTGTATTTATCAGAACCAATCCTGTCAGCATGTCCGACAATCTGTACGGTGATTTTTGGGTCGTATTTCATAATCTTTGCAACCAGGGCAATTCTTTCATGGTATGCAGGTTTAATAATAGCTTTATTAAAGTCAAAGAAAACCACAAGTAGTTGAGTAATAACGTCTGTAGCAGTGAATTGCATTGTATTTAAACCTGTCTGTGGAACTTGCTGTATAAGTGTTTTTTCAGCTAATCTTTTTTCCATTAAACCTATGCTATCCTTTATGTTTTTATCACCGGCTTCTAATATTCCTACTCTATGTCCAAGGTCTCCAACTAATTTTTGTATTGAATCAACCCTTGCTTCGAGTTTGCTCTTTGTTTCACGAGCTATTTTGTTCAGCTTATACTTTGATTGTAATTTTGAAGATATCAATGAATCTGCCATTTTTCCGATGCTATAGCTGATACCTAAACAAGTATATTGATAATGGTCACTTTCTGTTTTATAATCACTTCTTGAATCTATGTTATCACTTTTGGTTAATCTGTAGGTTGATTCAAGAAAAGCTGAAATATGTGGTGTAAAATGATATTTAAAACCAAATCCGACAGGGAAGGTAGTAATATGTTTCTTTTGTTCGGGCATCATACGATTCTTTATATCTATATTGATTTTTTTATCTTCATATCCCTGATTTATATCTTTCTGAGTTTTGTTCAATTGCTCTCCTGTTTTCAAATCAAAGAAAGAAGATGTATAGGTCATTACACCTATTCCACCTATTAAATAGCCTTGTAATTTATTACCTTGCTGAGGGAATATCAATGAGTTTAAGTATAAATTTGCATCTAATGCAAATTCATGAAATTTTGCTGTGAAATAATTTCTCAGGTAAGGATTGTAATAAGAAACTTTAATTGGGTAATTCTGAAAAGGATCCTGATCACTATAGGTTGTCATAAGAGACGGGTTTTTTAAAAGCTTATATGAAACTCCGCCTAAATTTCCGAACAGGTAAGAACCACGTAGAGCCAGCACAGCACCAAACTGTTTGCTTAATGATACTGCTCCTCCCCATTTTCTCTCAGATATTTTATCATTAGCACTTTTACCAATCGGTAAATCGAGGCTTTTTTTATAAACTTCAGGAACATTTTCGTTTATTTTATCTTTATCAGGAATCAGCTTATCATTTATATATTTGTTGCTCATAGGAGCCCAGGCAAACTGCCTCATATCGCCATAAAACAAATCGGAACCAAAGCTAAGTGATACGGACCACATGGGTAAATTCAGCCAATTAACAAAATTAGTAAACCAAAGATTTGCAGGTTGTACTATTGATGAATCTTTCTTGCTTAAATTTTTTTCTAATTCTGCTTGTTTGTCCTTGGTTTGAGGCTCCTGGGCTACAGCAATATTTAAATAAAATACTGTTACAGTAAGCAAAGTGATTAGTTTTAATAAGCTTATATTTATTTTCATAACTTAAGAAATTAAATTATTACAAAACTTCCCGATTTATCAGGATTGAATTTGCAAATTTAGAAAAATATTATATATAATTACAAAAATTAAAAAATTTTAATAAAATTATTCACCATCAAAAATACAATAAATTAACAATCCTTTAAAAATTGTTTATTACTTTTAAATATTTATATGATTTATTATAAAATTAATTTTAATTTTGTCGCCTAATATCTTAAAATTATTATTATGAAAAATTATTACATTGTTAAGATAGTTGCTGTAGTATTTATAGCAGCTTTATTATTTAGCAGCTGTGCCGGGTATAAAAAGATGCAGAAAGACTATGGAAAAGTAAAATTTAAAGCTACACCCGAGGTTCTACAGACAAAGGGAGGAAAAATAGCAGTGAGCATAAGTGGTAGTATTCCTGAAAAATATTTTAGCAAAAAAGCTAAAATGGTTATATCACCTGTTCTTAAATATGAGGGTGGTTCAACTCCTTTAACTGCAATTACTCTAAGAGGAGAAAAAACTGAAGGAGAAGGTACTGTTATTAATGCTACAGGTGGTTCATTTGCTAATAGTTACACAATTGATTATCTTCCAGCAATGCTTGAATCAAAATTGGTTGCTAATGCACAAATTATTTATAAAAAGAAAACTATTGATTTGCCAGAAGTGAAACTAGCTGATGGTGTAATTATCACAGAAAAAAGAATTGATAATACAAATACTGATTTACAATTAGCTGAACATGGATATGAAAAAGCTACTACTTTAACTAAAGTATCCGGACTTTACTTTCCTTATGGTTTGTATAATTGGGATAAAAACCTAAAAATCAATAAAGTAAAAGAAAATATTGACAAATTGAAAGATATGGAAGATTTTACTTTTAAAGGATGGGAAATTCAAAGTATAAATATTAATGCCTGGGCTTCCCCTGAAGGTGAAGAAGCTTATAATGAAAATCTTTCCAAGGACAGGGCTAATACAGGTCAGAAATATCTGAAAGATATGTTTGCTACTGTTGCAAAGGAAAAAGCTAAGCTTGAAATTCAAAAAGCTAAAAAAGAAAAAAGAAAACTTGTGAAAGCTGATAAAGATAAAAAAGCTCCTGAATATGTGTTCAATGTATCTGCTAAAGGCGAAGACAAAGATGGATTTGTTGCTGCTGTAAAAGCATCCAATATGAATGACAAAAATGCTATTATTAATGTTATAGAATCTCAGGTTACAAAAGCTGAACGTGAAAAGAAAATAAAAGATATGACTGTTATTTATTCTGAAATAGAAAGTTTGCTTGAACCTTTACGCAGGTCTGAAATGTCAATAAGCTTTCTGGAACCAAAGAAAACTGATGAACAGATTGCTTTGCTTTCAACCTCACGTCCTGATTCTCTGGATATTAAAGAACTGCTATATGCTGCTACTCTTACTAAAGATTTAAATACCAAATTAAAAATATATAAATCAACAATCTCATTACATCCAGATAGCTGGAAAGCATATAATAATGCTGGTTATGTTGAATTTAAACTTGGCAATTATGATGAAGCAGGCACTGATTTTGAAAAAGCTAATACTTTAGATCAAAACAATGGTATTGTACTTAATAATCTTGGTGCAATTGCGTTAGCTAAGAATAATTTTGAAGCAGCTAAGTCTTATTATGAATCAGCTAAACAAAAAGGTGTTAATACTGACTATAACTTTGGTATTGTTTTAATTACACAAGGTAATTACGAACAAGCTATGAGCAATTTTGAAAGCAGAAAATGTGACTATAATCTTGCACTTGCACAACTTTTGCTTGATAATTTGACCGGCGCACAATCAACTCTCGAATGTGCAGGAAAGAATGCTGAAATTTATTACCTAATGGCAGTTATAGGTGCAAGGACTCAGAATGCTCAAATGATGAATGATAACTTAAAGAAAGCTATTGAAGCTGATCCTAAATACAGAAAACAAGCTAAATCTGACAGGGAGTTTATCAAATTCTTCGAGAATGCTGATTTTAAAGAAATTACGAAATTCTAGAAATAAGTAAAAGTTTACATAAAAAAAGGGTGCTGAAATCAGCACCCTTTTTTTATTACTTTAATTTTTCAATTTGTATCTTCCTGAAAAAAGTTGACAGTTTTTTTTTATTAAATCAT
>CAZMDE010000055.1:0-11104 GCA_964564355.1 uncultured Bacteroidales bacterium
GAATTCTGAATACTGAATGTTAATCTTGGTATTTCGAGTTTTTTAGTGCTGATATAATTTGCATCATAATCAGCTAATACACTTTCTGAGGAAATAAAAATTCCCGGCTGCTCTGCTTCAAATCGTAAATCGTAAATCGTACATCGTAAATAGAACAAAGGTTTATCAGGTCTTACTTTGAATCCTTCATTTTCGGCAGACCAGGCTATGTTGATTATAGATTCATAAGATTTATCAGATTGTATTATATTATAGATTAATCCCGGGATGTCAGACTTTATACTGAGAACTGAGAACTGTGAACTGAGAACTGAGAGCTTTAAGCCAATAGCTCCAAGTTCAGTAATATCATTATAATAGACAGGAATATCGACCGAAGTCTGATGTTTGATATCTGAAGTTTGAATTATTATTTCTTTGTCTTTCATTACAGGCAATTCCTGATATATAGTTTTTTGAGGTATAGGAGAATAAGAAGCATTAACATCGCCAGCACAGATAGCCAGAATGTTTTTAGAAATATTTTTCCCTTCAATAGTTATTTGTGGATTGCTGAAAATCCAGTCAGGAAGAGCAACTTTGTTTTTATTTACAAATTTATCAATATACCCAATATATCTTCTGTTAATCAATAAAGCATCAGTAGGATTAATTTTATTGTCTTTATTAACATCTGCAGCAAATTTTTTAAGGGAAGGAGAATCCGGGAACTTATATAACCCAATATAATTCTTGTTAACAAGGAGAGCATCAACAGGATTGCTACCGCTCCATTTTTTAGAAGTGGTAGCAACAAGCTTATAAGTTTTATTAATGATATTTGAAAGAATGTAGAAGCCATTATCATCAGTTTCTATTTTGTCAAAAAGTGAGTCACTGGAGGTAAAAATTGAAATATTTGTTACAGTATTATTTGTATAGCTGCTCAAAGCTGAAGAGTCTTTGTTTTCGTATTTCACATAACCGGAAATAGCGAATTTGAATCTGGAACAACCAAGAACAAAAATATTTACAATTTTAGCTGTAATTTCAGCACAATTATTGTTTATTTTACATGCATAAAGACCGCTATCAAGGCAAGTAATAGAGGTGAAAGCTAAAGAGCTTCCTGTAGCACCTGAAACAGGATTTCCATTTTTAAACCATTGAAAAGAAAAAGGACCAGTTCCGCCAGGGGATAGAGAATAAAAAGCAGTTTCACCCTCATATTTCATTTGGTTAGTAAATACAATGTTTGAGGAAGGAATCGCACTCAAAACTAGAGTAATAGTGCTACTTGTTACGATTCCACAGGAATTGCTGATAATGCATCTGTAAGCTCCTTCATCAGTTTGGCTGATATTTGTAAGTTGATATTTGTCAGTGTTCTGTCCAGTTAGCAATTTCCAGCTTACATTTTCAAATTTATGCCATTGATATGATAATGTACCAGTTCCGGTTGCAGTAAGGGTAAAAGTAATATCTTCGCCAGGGCATATATTAGCTCCGGATGGCTGAGCAGTAATTTCAGGCGAAGCAGTAACAGCAACAGTCACATCAAATCTTGTTTTGCTTTCACAATTATCTTCAGTTTGAGAAGCATAGTAGTGTGTGCCATCTACCAAAGAAGATTCAGGTGACAGAGGAATTCCTTCATTGGGATTAGTATACCATTTAATATCAGTCCCATTAGCTTCTAAATCAGAGACAGTTGCTGGAGTGCAGAATGTTTGATTATCTATTCCTGAGGGGGCAGAAGGCGGTAAGCAAGCTTCACTTTCAATCGCACCCATATAAGGAGGTTTAAGTCTTGCTGAAGAGAAGTAAT
This sequence comes from uncultured Bacteroidales bacterium, assembly GCA_964564355.1. GTDB lineage: Bacteria > Bacteroidota > Bacteroidia > Bacteroidales > JAGODS01 > CAZMDE01. The sequence continues at coordinate 1,808 of CAZMDE010000055.1, forward strand.
CTGTTGTAATGGCTCCAATAGCATGCAGACCGGATTGCAAAGCAGTATTCCCGGGCAAATAGTCTACTGCTGAAGTGCTTCCGGTAAGCTTAAAATTGGGATTTATGTTCAGGCTGTTGGCATCCTGTTTTGTGGAATTTATCCAGTCTGCAAATGTTAGCTTGTCTAAAAACCCAAACATACCTATTATTCCATTCGTGCCTGATACATAATAGTCATTGTAATCCATTGTAAAGGAGGATGCAAAATTTGGGGAAGCGGTTCTTATAGCATAATGCTTGCTGCCGGAACCACCTGAACGGGCATTGTATAATATATTGTTTCTTATGTCTGTCAGGTTGCCATTAATATTATAACAGTATAATGCAAATGTTTGAGAACTTGTTCCCTGTGTTGTACCCCCTATATATACAGTGTTAAAATAAACATTTAGATTGCTTCCGCTCCCTCCGGGAGAGAGCCAGAAACCATATATTCCGCAATCAGTGGTTATCCCTTCTCCAAGGTTAATGATATTATTATAATATGTACCTGTTCCAGGAGCTGTAAAGGGATTACTGATTCCTCGTATTTCAGAGGTTGCATTGGTGGACTTAAGCAATAAAGAATGAATAAAGTTTCCGGAAATTATACTGTTAGCCGTTGGAGCTCCGCTGAAAAAAATTCCCATTACATATACCTGGTTTGTTCCTGTATAATTATTTACAAGGGAATAAACAGTATTTCCTGAAACTATTTGCCCGGAGTCAGTTCCGTATGCTTCAACTTTAATTCCTACTAAAGAAGGAGCCTTTGAGCCTACAGCAGAATTATTACCGCTGCTTGTGGATATATTATAAACCCTGTTATTCTCAACAGTGTTTATGCCGGAACTGCTATAAATATAAATTCCGCCTGTAAGTCCGCTTGAAGAAATACAATTATTATTCAGGTTAGCGATTTTATTGCCTGTTATTATTTGCTTACCCTGGCCTTTAGAATAGATGCCAAATACGTCTTGTTCATCAACAAAGGGGTCTGCAATTGGATCAGAAACAGCGCTTGTATTCAGGCTATTCGAAGTGCTTGTGCTCCCGATTATATTATTGCTTATTGTAATCAGATTAAAGGGAACATTATCTATATATATGCCGTTAATGCTGTGACCTGTTGATGGAGGGCAAAGACTTGTTATAGCGCCAATATTATTATTGCTGATATTTAAGTTACCCGGTGACCCGCTTATATATATGCCATATGTTGAGGATTGAACAGTTGATGTTACCTCAATTGAGCTGGTGCCTGTGTTAGCTCCAATATTATTACCTTCGGTGTTTCCTATATTCACATCACCTGCCAGAACACTGATTCCTTTCCAGGGTTTGTCAGAGCCGGAAACGCAATTGAAATTTTTAATAGTATTATTCTGCAAAGAAGTTGGATTACCGGCAGCAAGCTTGAGATTAATGCCAGTAAAATAATTGCTGTTGTTGCCAATAATTTCCCAGGCATCACCACCGCAAAGGGGAGCTTTTCCTCCTATGTGATTGTTTGTTATGACAAATCCGTTTCCGCCGGCATTTGTAAAGCTTATGTTAATACAGGTATATGAATTAGCAGAAGCAGAAAAGGATGTGGTTTCATAAAAGCTGTTGCCGGAAATAGTCCATCCTGTTGTATAATCCTGCAGATTTATTGCGGAGGAGTTATTGCCGCTTAGTATGAAATCGTATATATTGCAGTTGCTGACAGTATTTCCGCTATTGTCAAATCCTGCTGCCCCCTTTGAATAAATGACATTGACAGGCCTTGAGCCTGCTCCACTTATGTCACAATTATCTATCGTATTGCCATAATTACCATTGCCTGAAGCAGATGTGGTAAAATATATTAATCCACCTGTAGAATAGCTGGTAGCACCTTTAATTTTGCAGTATCTCAGAGTATTATTTTCAGCAGAATTTGTAAATCTGAAAGTGGAGTTTCCTGCTGAGGAAGAAGAGTTTCCATTAATGATAGTTAGGTCTTTATTAGTGCCTGTTGCATTTACTCTTCCATCAATAGTAACATTGTCTGCACCGTTTAAGTCTATTAATGGTTTGGCAGCATTTCCGCTGATCATAAGCCCGGAAGAGACTGGATAAATGATTATAGATGTCCATCCACCTGCATTTAAAGCATTGGCGCCGCTTTCGGAAAGAGAATTGCCTGTAACAGTAATTACTATATTATTGCCGGATTGGTTGTTTGAATTGATTTTGCTAAAAGCCCCGCCTGTATTTGTTAGGGAAGTGTAATTTCCATCAGCACCCGAAGAACCGGAGACTGTAATCTGTGCATTTGATGCATGGAACCAGAATAATAATATTATTGTTAATAAGTTCCTGAGTAATTGAAAAATTGAAAAATTTTGGTTCATTGGTTGAATTAGTTAATTGGTTAATTGGTTATTTAGTTAATTAGTTCATTGTTCATTGTTCATTGGTTTATTAAAACCCCATTGTTTCTGTTTTAAGCTCTTTAATTAGATTTTTTGCTAATGAAATTGCCTGCTGTGCAACATCAGCAGAATATTCGGTAAGGAATTTGCGAGCCTGAGCTTTATCAGTTTTATACAAATCAAGAGCTTTTTTTTCAACATCTTGCTGAGAAGATATAATTTTATTTTCAAGATTATTATAAACCGGACGAACCTTTCGGATAAGTTTGCCGTAATTAATATCAGTAAGAACTTCTACTTCATTGAAAATCCAAAAAGCTTTATCTGGGTCATAGTCAAAGGTCCCCAAAGGAGGGTTGAAATGGAAATCATATTTTACATTATCTTCGATTTTATAATTTTTCCGATAAGCATCTGGAGTCTGGTTAATACCAAGATACCATGGTGTGAGAACAGAAGAGCATGGAGCAGCAGTTGTGCGCCAGTAAATACATCCAATCTCAGCAGGGAGCCAATTACGAAGTTGAAAAACTGCACCTTCCTGATGGGTTTTGTCGCAAATCATTCCTTCGATGCTGTTCATAAGATTGTGAGGCGAACCGTTAATATATTTATACAATGTATCTGAAAAAGAATTATCAAGGGTTTTAGGTGCATTGCAGATTGTAGTCTGGGGCAGCAGGTTATTTTTGTTTTCATATAATTTGTTGCTGAGGTCAAATTCAGTACCTTCGAGGTGGTCGCTTAAAATCCTCTTCATATCCATTACAGTCAATTTTCTGGCAGGAGTAACAGCAAAAGGAAGTCCGTCAGAGTTAACGGGTAGTTCAATATATTTTTCCGTAACAAGGCATTGACCTCGCCATTGACGCGCATCACAGTTATATTTATCAGTAAAAGGACTTTCAGTTTTTTTGTCATAAGCTTTTTTAAAGTCGAAAGGTTTTCCGCTTTTGGGGTCATACCAGCCTTTTTTTACTGCAAATTCAATAATATCAGGAGAAGCGAGAAAGTTGAGAGTATCATTAAGGTTGACTTCGCGGATAACATTAACATTGGGCAGAATAACCACTTTATCGTCGGGCACACGAGCAGCAATCCATTTCTTCCCTGCCATGCAGCAGAGCAGCCAGGCTTCGTTAGGGTCGGCTATGACATGCGTTCAGCCCCCTCCGCCATATCCGAATTTATTTAACAGGTCGGCTGCAATATGAATTGCCTGACGGGCAGTTTTAGCTCTCCTGGCTATTTCCAGTCTTATTTCAAGTGTGACTCCGCCTTCTTTGATTTCGCCAAGTCTGGTCATTTCCTTTACAGTATGGTCAATTGTACGTGTAGCATCGCTGACGCAAATTACTCCCCATTCATTCATAATTCCATCACTTCCGCCCAATCCGTATATTTCAGACCAAAGATAAGAATAGCTTTCGGCTGGCTGTGGATATAAACCGCCTTTGGCGAATTTAACGAAAGAGCCGGGCTCGAACTTGAAGCGTGGAACTACCATAAAATTGAGATAGGCTGGAGGTCCGTTCTGTTCGGCATGGGCTATTAGAACTGAGCCGTCTTTTGTAGCTTTTTTGCCTGCAATGACTGCGTAACATGCATAAATGTCTGTAACAGATATAAAATTTAATAAAATTACGCCAAGTATAAAAAATGAGCTATTCTTTTTCATGTTAAGTTTATTATTAGTCATTATAATTGTCTTAGTCCTAATTTTAGTCTTATTTCAGCAATAAAACGCTGCCAATAAATTTATGAGAAGCCCCCTCTTTCTCCACAATGATTATCTTGTAAACATAAACACCCAAAGGAGCAATGCTTCCGTCAAAAATACCATTCCATTTTTTCTGGAAATTATCTGTGTAAAACATCATTTCTCCCAACCTGTTAAAAATATAGAAATCATATTTTTCAGGAGTCTCTTTTATACCAATAGGTCCAAATTCATTGTTTAATGAATAATCTCCCGGAGTAAATGCATTTGGTATATAGCAATTAAATAAATCTTTGACCTTTAAAATATGCGATATTGAGTCAATACAGCCATATTCGTCTGTAACAAAAAGAGTAATAATATAATTTCCACTATTATTAAAATTTGTAGAAGGGTTTCTTTCAGAAGAAACGGAATTGTTTCCTAAATGCCAATGCCATTCTTTAATATTACCAACTGAATAATCAGAAAAATAACATTTCCCATCCGAGACGTAAATCACTTCAGGGCTGAAAATGAAATTAGCTCTTGGACCGGGAATATCATTAATAACAACTGATTCGGATACTGAACAAACGCTGTCAGACACAGTTACAATATAAGTTCCTGATGATAATTCGCTGACAGTAGATAGTTTTTCGTTGTTAGACCATATAAAAGAATATGGAGGAGTTCCTCCGCTAACATTAGCACTTGCAAAACCGTCTGATTTGCTGCAATGAGCATCATGCTTAATGATGCTGACAGATGGGGGAGGAGTATTATTAATCTTTACTGTGTCTGTTGCTATGCATCCATTTTTGTCTGTGACTGTTACATTGTAAATACCTGCACATAATTTGTTGATAGTTGATTGTTGATTGTTGTTAGACCATAAATATATATAAGGCTTTGTGCCGCCGCTTACATCGGCAGTTGCAGATCCATTAGATTTGCTGCAGTTATCTTCAATAACATTAATAATCCTGACAGCAGGTCCGGAAATATTTATTATTGCAAAGGTATCAACTGTTATACATCCTTTTATATCGGTAACTGTGATAATATAGTCTCCGGCAATCAAGCCGCTGATGGCTGACAGTTTTTGGTTGTCAGACCACAGGTAAGAATAATTTCCTGTTCCTTCGCTTGCTTTAATTTCTATGCTTCCGTTGGCTTTTCCGCATTTCTCATCAGATTTATTAATCAATTTTATTGTTGGTGGTGGAATATTTTTAATAGTCACGTTATCTATTGCAATGCACTTATTCAGGTCACTAACAGTAACTGAATATGAGCCGGCAGATATTTTGCTGATAGTTGCTTGTGATTCGTTGTTAGACCATAGATAAGTATAAGGTTGTGTACCACCGCTTGCTTCTGCATATGCTGAGCCATTTGACTGACTGCAGTTTTCATCATTAACATTAACAAGGTTTACAGAAGGTCCGCCAATATTGCTTATATTTATTGTTTTTGTATCACTACACCCTTTCCCATCAGTAACAGTAACTGTGTATTGCCCGGCAATTAACCCGTTGATGGTTGATTGCTGTTCGTTGGTTGACCATAAATATGTATATATGCCCGTACCTCCGTTTCCCTGAACTGTTATAGTTCCGTTAGCCTTTCCGCATTTCTCATCAGATATATTTAAAATGCTGATTACGGGAGGCGGAAAGTTTTTAATGACAGCAGTATCTGTAACAGTACACCCGCTTTGATCAGTAACTGTAACAGGGTAAGTGCCGGCAGATAATCCGTTTATAGTTGATTGTTTATCGTTGTTAGACCATAAATAAGCATAAGGCTGAGTTCCCCCGGTTGCTGATGCAGTTGCAGAGCCGTTGGATTTTGAGCAGGTTTCATCTATAATATTAATAATGCTGATTTTAGGACCGGAGGTATTGCTTATTTCTGCTGTATCAATTTTAAAGCATCCTTTGCTGTCTGTCACTGTAAGAGCATATCTGCCTGCAGATAATCCGCTTAGAGTTGATAGTTGAGAGTTATTGGACCATTTATATGAGTATGGCTGAGTTCCCTGTGTAACAGAAGAAATAACTGAGCCATCTGCCTTATTGCACTTGGCATCAATTATTGTAAAGCTTAGCTGTGGAACAGAATTAACATTAACAATTACGGTATTGATGCTGCTGCAGCCATTGCTTGTGCCGGTGACAGTATAAGTTGTAGAAATTGTTGGAGATGCAAATGGATTGGGGATAATATTAGATGTCAAACCGGCTGTGGGTGACCATATGTAATTATCTGCTCCGGATGCAGACAGTTTAATTCCAGAACCTTTACAAATTTCTGTAACAACAGGATTTAATGTTAAAACAGGAAGAGGTTTTACTGTAACTGCAACTGTATCAATATACGTGCAACCTTTACCATTATTATCAGTTAATGTCAGAATATAGACAGTAGAAACTTTAGGAGAGGCAGTTGGATTAGCAATATTAGCATTATTCAATCCCGCTGTAGGCATCCATTTATATAAATAATTACCTGCTCCTCCGGTGGCAGTTGGGTTTCCACCTAAGGTAATATTTTCATTTTCACATATAGTTTTATCTGATCCGGCATTTGCTGAAGGTCCCAAAACCTCGATGGTTTGAGAAGAGCAATTCTTACATCCTATTCCATTATCCCAGCAATATGTTATGGTATGTATCCCCGGTCCTGCTTTTGAAGGATTAAAGCTGCCTGTTCCATCCTTGTAATCTGTTACCCCTGCTCCGGAAAAAGTAGCTTTGCCATTAACTTTACCAATTGTAACATCAAAGCATTTCTTGCCTGTTGCATCATGGTCTAAGGTCCCCGATACAAGCAGGAAACCGGTTGCATCATCAAAAACCTGATAAGTAAATAAACCCGTTGCTGCAATATCGCACCACTTAAAACTATATACAGCATCAGGATTCATAAACTGTCCTGTTATATTCCAGTTATTTGTTCCTGGTGTTGGTATTAGTTTCCCGAGTAATGCTCCATTTTCGAAAAATTCTACAGAATTTTCCAGATATGAATTCGCAGGATCAAGAGTTAATTTTACATTAAACCCTGGTTGAGAATAACCGCTACCATCAGGCAATTCACCGCTTATGCCATAAAAAGAAGTCCTAAATGTTCTTAAATCCAATGAATCAGAACAATTTATTGGTGAACTGTTTGAGAGTGGAAGTTTGGTTTTGGAATCAATAAAAGCTATATTAGGACATTGAGAAAAGGCAATATCTGATAGTATTAGGTTAATGATAAACAAAAATATATATTTATTAATCATAACCTTTTATCAATTTGAAAATCAATTCATAGCTCCTGCTTTTTTACTTTCAATAGATTTTGAGACTATTTAGGTTGATAAGACCCATTCACATCTCCAAAACATATTGCTTTTATATCCTGATATAAATCTGCATTGTTTACATTTATCTCTGTATCTTCAAACAACCAGTCGCCTGACATAAATGAATTCGTAATTCTTATATATCTTCTGTTTATCATTAAGGCATCTGTAGGATTTATTTTACTGTCCTTTGAAACATCACCCGCAAGCTCTTTTAATTTATTCGGGAAAACAAATAAATTTATATAAAACCTGTTAATCTGTAAGGCATCAAAAGGAGTTCCGCCACCCCATATTTTTGATGTTTTACAGCTAAGCTTATAGGTTCCGTTAGATAAATTCTCAAATTGATAGGCACCATTAGCATCTGTTATTACAGAATCAAGTTTAACTCCTTCAGGACTTTTAAGGTAAACAGTAGTTTCCGTCATTGGAGTTGAAGACGTGTTGTCATATAAAACCAATCCTACTATAGTATGTTTGGTATTACAAATATCTTTAACTCTCACATCAACCCTGTCAGAACTTTCACAACCATTTACATTCTGGCTGGCATAGTAGTGAGCCCCATCTGTCAGGGCAGTTGTCGTTGGAGTTCCATTTCCCCAGGTTTCAGAAGGATACCATCTGATGTTTGTACCTGTTGCTGTCAGATTACCTATGGTCCCTGTTGTACAGTAAGTTTGAGGAGTAGTTGCTGTTGGAGCATCAGGTAATGTAACACATCCATCGCCAGCCATAAACTGCATATTTGGCCTTACACTCCCGCCACTGTTCATAACGGGATTATATTGACCATAGTCATATAAAGTATTTGTAAAGCAATAAAGTGCATTTTCACTGCCTGAATGTCCATATACAGCAGTACCTTCCCATCCGGCATTACTCCCGGAACCGCTTCTCACAAATTCTGTCAGCACTTCAAGATGATTGGTGGAAGTGCCGTCCCAGGCAAAGGTTGAGCCCATATTGCCTGTGATTGTCCACCAGCCTGCTGTGCTTGGCAGAGTGACAGTTCCCATATAAAACAATGTTGCACCGGTTTTTTCTGTCTCAAAATTTGTGCCAAAAGGTAATGTATTTGCTGTATTATGCTTCAACCATACTCTGAAAGTACCAGTAACTGTGGAGGTAGGGGGAGATGTAAGGTTCCATCCTATTGCAGTAATTTTTTTGTTTGCCATTGCTGCCGGTATAAGTGGTGTATTTATTCCCGAACTTTTAAACATGGCGGCTGTTAGTGTAATTGCAGTTGAGTTTTTAAAAGGACCGCCTGACATCGTAGTGGCAGTGCTTCCAATAGTAAATGGTGTTTGACCTATACTATTAAAACTTATCTTGCCGCTCAAATACATAAATAAAATAATCACAGTTGTAAGCTTTGATAATCTTGCAATTTTATTCATAATAAAAAGTTATCTGTTATTAGTTGTTAGTTTGTTTATTTATATTTTCTTTAAATTTTCTAATCTGTTAATCGTTTCAATCTTTCAGCCTCATACTTCCTTTATTTATCTTCAAACTTAAAAATCTTTAAATCATATTTCTTCTCTCATTATTCTTATATAGTAAATCAAAAATGGGGATGATTCTAACCTCTATTAATTAATATATAACCCTTATAATATGAAATCTAAAACATATTAAAAAAACATCACCCCCATGTCTATAATAAGTTTCTAATTTCAAGTTTCCGGTTCTATCATCCAGCCTCCAGTTTTAACCTAACCCCGGCAGGGCGAACCTGCCGGGCTAACCTCTAAATCCACTTTATTATTTGTTAGGTTAATTAATTTTTATGAATCTGATAATTGTTAATTGTAA
>CAZMDE010000056.1:0-3655 GCA_964564355.1 uncultured Bacteroidales bacterium
AGTGGAAATGGCAATCCATATTCTTGCGATGTTAAATGGTCATATGATACAGGTAATGGTTGGTCTGCTGTCTATGATGATTTAATGCCCGGAAATATTTCAGTGAAAGGTGAAGGTATTGTAACATTTTTGATTGCTCCTTTTAGTGATGGATTAAATGGCAATTATCTTTTAGATATTAATGTTGTAAGATCTTCGCCGGATGGCATAAATGAAATTGAATCTAATAACAGTCTATTTGAAATTTATCCTAATCCAACTGAAAATTTTATCAATATTAAAAATCCGGGAGGTTTACAGATTGAAAGCTTTAAAATATTTAATTTAATGGGACAGACTTTTCTCAATTCTCAGTTCTCAGTTCACAGTTCTCAGTTCTCACTTGACGTTTCGAATTTGTCAAATGGGATATATTATTTAGAGGTAATAAATAATAACAAGGTTTATTATAAGAAATTTATTATTAATAAATAGTCTGTTATTTCAACTATTAAACGGATGAAAAGAATCACTATATTTTTAATTTTATCAATATTTGTTTATTCAGGATATTCCAAACAAATTGATGAAAATACCGCAAGGCTTGTTGCAAAGTCCTATTTTAATATTGTTTTAAATATAAAAAATATATCCTCAAATGATTTTTCACTTGCTGACAAATATATTGACGGGGAGTCATTTCTTAAAAATAATTCTGCTGAAATAGTTTATCTGTATATATTTAACTTTACAAAAGGCAAAGGATTTATTATCGTGTCCGGTGATGATAATGCTGAACCTGTTTTGGGTTATTCTAAAAGAGATAATTATAATAATATTAATTTATCTCCGAGCCTTCAATACTGGTTAGATGGTTATAAACAGCAAATTAAATATATTACTGAAAATAAAGTAACTGCTTCAGAAAAAATAAAACAAAAGTGGGATAACCTGATAAAAGGCACATATTTCTTAGATAAATCAAATAAAAAGAGTAGTGTTGAACCCTTAATTTTAACCAAATGGAATCAAAGCCCTTATTATAACAATCTATGCCCTTTAGCATTACCACCCTATTATAACAATCCCCTTAAATGCGTTACTGGTTGTGTAGCTACTGCAATGTCACAAATTATGAAGTATTGGAATTTCCCTACTCATGGAATCGGATCTCACGGTTATACCCATCCTTCTTATGGATATCTGTCTGCTGACTTTGAAAATGCTACTTACGATTATGCAAATATGCCTGACTCTCTTTCAGAATTTTCTTCACCTGAAGAAGTTGAAGCTATTGCCACTCTTGTTTATCATTGCGGTGTGAGTGTTGATATGGATTATGGCATGAGTGTTAGCGGAGCCTGGGTTATTTATGATGACAATCCGGTTTGTGCTGAGACTTCTTATAAAACTTATTTTAGCTATGATTCTAAAACAATTCAGGGCTTAAAACGAGTCAATTATACTGATACAGATTGGAAAGATATTTTAAAAAACGAATTAGACAATAAACGACCAATTCAATATGCCGGTTGGGGAAGCGGAGGACATACCTGGATTTGCGTTGGATATGATGTTAATGATAAGTTTTATATGGATTGGGGAGATGGCGGGGCAAATAATGGTTATTTTCATATGGACTCTTTAAGCCCTGGTAATGGTAGCAATTTTAATTCCCGTCAAGAAGCTTTAATAGGAATTCAGCCTTCTTTACAACCTGATATTTATGAAACTAACAATACTCAGCTAACAGCCCGTACATTACCATTAACCTGGATAAATGATACTGCTAAATGTAAAACAACCGGTTCAAACATACATATTGACAGTGATATTGATTACTATAAAATTTCTTTAGATGCCGGGTATAATTATTCTATTTCTGCCCGTATTCACGATGGTAAAAATAGCGGTAATGGAAATCCATACTCCTGCGATGTATTATGGTCCTATGATAAGGGAAAAGGCTGGTCTATTAATTATGACGATTTAATGTCAGGGAAAATTTCTGTGAAAGGCGAAGGTTCTGTCACATTTAAGGTTAATCCTTTCAACGATGGTTTAATCGGTACCTATCTCTTAGATATGAATATTGCCAGAGTTTCTTCTGCTGATATCAATGAAATATCATCTATCAATAATAATCTGATTATTTATCCTAATCCGGTTTCAAATTATATATATTTAAAAAACTTCGATAATATTAATTATGAAACAATACAAATACTAAATTACATTGGTCAAACTATTCTTAGCAATCACTACTCACTACTCACTAACCACTACTCAATTGATATTTCAAATTTGTCGAATGGAATTTATTACATAAAAGCTATTAATAATAATGACGAGGTTTTTTATAAGAAATTTATTATTAACAAATAATCAGTTTAAATCATATAAAACAGTTAAATCAGTATTTAAAATTTTTAAAGCTTTAAGATGAAAAAAATTACTTTATTTTTACTATTATCAGTATTTGTTTATTCAGGGTATTCAAAACAAATTGACGAAAAGACTGCCAGGATTGTTGCTAAGTCTTATTTTAATAATGTTTTATATATAACAGACATAACATTAACTGATTTTTCTCTTGCTGACAAATATATTGACGGGGAATCATTACTTAAAAACAATTCTGATGAAATAGTTTGTTTTTATATATTTAATCTTTCAAAAAACAAAGGATTTATTATTGTTTCCGGCGATGATAATGTTGAACCTGTATTAGGATATTCTAAAGAAGGAAATTATAATATCTCAAATTTATCTCCAAATTTTACATTCTGGTTAGATGGGTATAAGCAACAAATTAAGAGTATAATTGAAAATAAAGCAACTGCTTCAGAAAAAATCAAACAAAAATGGAGTAATCTTACGAATTACAACTTACAGCTTAATACTTACAATTTAAAAAAGAGCATAGTTGAACCACTCCTTCAGACTAAATGGAACCAAAGTCCTTATTATAATGATTTTTGTCCTGGGGCTTCATTAACCGGATGTGTTGCTACTGCTATGGCACAGATTATGAAATATTGGAAATATCCTGCTAAAGGAACAGGTTCTCATACATATACAGAACGTAGTTTTGGTGAACAAACTGCTGTATTTGATACTACTACTTACAATTGGTCTAATATGCCTAATTCGATTTTTTCATATAATGAAGATGTTGCAATACTAATGTATCACTGTGGAGTTAGCGTAGATATGTCTTACAGTCGGACTATAAGCGGTGCCTGGGTTATTTTAGCTGATTCTTTGTTACATCCTGCTAATCCTTATGCTTGTGCAGAGTATGCCTATAAAACTTATTTCAGCTATGACCCTAAATCAATTCATGGCATAAGACGCATGGACTACGAAGATATAGAATGGAAAAATCTTTTAAATAATGAATTAGATAATGGAAGACCAATTCAATATGCCGGACAGGGTGGTGGCGGTGCGCATACCTGGGTATGTGATGGGTATGATGTAAATGATTATTATCACATGAATTGGGGATGGGGTGGTAAGGGACAAGACTCTATAAATAATAATGGTTTTTTTATTTTAGATTCTCTTAAACCTACTAAAGGTACTTACACGTTCGATTTTACTATTAAACAACAATGTATCATTGGAATTCAACCTAAGAATGTTGGCATAAATGAAACTTCTATAAATAACA
>CAZMDE010000056.1:3665-11015 GCA_964564355.1 uncultured Bacteroidales bacterium
CAGCTGCAAATTACATCAATATTAAAAACCCCGCAGGTTTTAAAAACATGCGAATAACAAATACTTTGGGACAAACTGTTCTTAGCTCTAACTACTCACTACTAACTACTCACTACTCAATTGATGTATCTGATTTGTCAAATGGAATCTATTACTTAGAAACTATTGGTAATAATAAAAAATATTACGGGAAATTTATTGTAAATAAATAACATGAAATCTGCTCCCCGCTTCATATTCCCTACTCCTTATCCCCTACTCTACTATGTCTTATTAATATTGTCATTACATTTTATCTCATGTAAAAAAGATGTTATTAATACAGATAATTCCCTTAAATTAAAATTTTCAACTGAATCAGTACTGTTTGATACTGTTTTCACAACAATTGGCTCAGTTACCAAACAAATTAAAATATATAACACCAACAGCCAAAAAATAAACATATCTGCAATCAGCCTTGTTGGCGGAAGTAATTCTATGTTTTCATTAAATATTAATGGTTCATATAAGCCTTCTGCTTCTAATATTGAAATAGCAGCAAATGACAGCCTTTTTATATTTGTTAAAGTAACAGTTGACCCCAGAAACAGCAACAACCCTTTGGTAGTAAAGGATTCTATTTTGTTTAACACAAACAATAATGTTCAATACGTTAACCTGGTTGCATGGGGACAGGATGCACATTTTATAGTTGCTGACACACATATTAACGGTTTACCTTCTTACAAAATAGTAGCAAAAGCGGGAGATCCGCCGGTTGAGTGGAAGCTTGATAAACCCTATGTCATATATGGTTATGCAGTTGTTGATTCTACCGGTGTTCTGGTTATTAATGAAGGTGTCAAAGTGTATTTCTATAAGAATTCAGGTTTATGGATATACAGATATGGGTCATTAATAGTCAAAGGCACAAAAGCTAATCCGGTAACATTTCAGGGAACAAGACTTGACACTTCTTACAGAAAATATCCCGGTCAGTGGGACAGAATATGGATTAATGAGGGTAGTTATAATAATATAAATTATGCTGTTATTAAGAATGCATTTATTGGCATACAGGCTGAAACCATTGGTAGTTATTCAAACATCCCTTCCACTCAACTTGTTCTTTCTAATTCAAGAATTGAAAATTGTTCGGGCATAGGTATGCTTGCAAGAAATTTTAACATTGATGCATTCAATTGTATTGTTGCAAATTGCGGACAATATGGCATTGCATTAACACTCGGCGGCAAATATGACTTCCGTAACTGTACACTTGGAAATTACTGGGATTACAATGTCAGACAAACTCCTTCTTTAGTGCTTAACAATTATCTGGCAGATGCTAATGGAAATAATATAAAAGATTTCAACCTTGAAAAAGCTTATTTTGGTAACTGCATTATATGGGGAAATACTGATGAAGAAATTCTGCTTTCAAAAGGAAATAACAATTTCAATTATTATTTTGACCATTGCATATTAAAGACAAAATTAAATGTTAGTGATACGAAGTATTATCAGAACATTTTGCTGAATAAAGACCCTTTATTTAAAAATTCAAAATATCCGCAATATTATACTGATAAAAGAATTGACTATCATATTTATCAAGAATCACCCGCTAAGAATGCAGGCAGTATAAGTATCTTAAATTCTTATTTGCTACAGCGTGATTTAGATGGTGATACGAGAGTTGGGAATACTACAGACATAGGAGCTTATATCTACAAATAAGTCTGAATTTGGTAATTTGGCAATTTGGTAATTTGAATTTACTATTGAACTATTTAACCAGCTTCGCCATTTTGCTGCCTAAATCAGCAGGGGAATCAACAACATGAACACCGCATTCGCTTAATATCTGTTTTTTTGCCTGGGCAGTATCATTCTTTCCGCCTATTATAGCGCCTGCATGTCCCATTGTTCTTCCTTTTGGTGCAGTAGCACCTGCTATAAAACTAACAACGGGTTTTGTTGAATGTTCCTTAATCCAGTAAGCAGCATCTGTTTCCATATTGCCACCTATTTCTCCGATCAGCACTATTCCCTTGGTATCTTTATCTTCCATAAAAAGTTTTACTGCATCCAGTATGCTTGTTCCCACTATAGGGTCACCGCCAATGCCAATTGCTGTGGATTGACCAAGCCCCTCTTTTGTAAGCTGGTCAACTGCTTCGTAAGTGAGGGTCCCGGAGCGTGATACAATTCCTATGCTACCTGGTTTATGGATAAAACCGGGCATAATACCTATCTTAGCTTCTCCCGGGGTTATAATACCGGGACAATTAGGTCCTATCAGTCGGCAATCCCTTCCTTTTATATATTGTGTTACTAATACCATATCTTTTACAGGAATTCCTTCAGTTATGCAAACAATAACTTTTATTCCAGCCTCAGCAGCTTCCATAATTGCATCAGCCGCAAATGGTGGTGGAACAAAAATTATCGAAACATCTGCCTTTTCTTTTTTGACTGCTTCTGCAACAGTATTGAATACAGGCAATCCGAGATGCTTCTGACCTCCTTTACCGGGAGTTACCCCTCCTATTACCTTTGTGCCATAATCAATCATTTGCTGAGCATGAAAGGTTGCTTCCTTACCTGTTATACCCTGAACTACTACACGAGATTGTTTGTTTACAAGAATACTCATTTTAAAAAATTATGAATTATGAATTTTAAGTTTACAAAAATAATATTATTTAATGACATAAAATTAACCTAAATTTGCTTCTTGATTAATATCAATTACATTGTTTATTATCATTTAATAATTATCAACCATTAACTATCAACTAAATAAAGACACAATATGCGCTCTTGCTACAGCACATGGTGCAAGTGCAATAGCATTGATTCGTCTTTCAGGTATAGACTCTTTCACAATCTGTGATAAAATATTCAAACCTAAAACCTCTAACCTAAAACCTAAGTCCTCTGACCTCAGTTCCTGCAAATCCCATACAATTCATTATGGAACAATCTATGATGGAGATGAAATAATTGACGATGTTTTAGTACATGTTTTTAAAGCACCTAACTCATATACAGGCGAAGATTCCATTGAAATCACATCTCATGGCTCATTATACATACAGCAAAAAATCTTAGAGTTGCTGCTAAATAATGGAGCAAGAATGGCAAAACCCGGGGAATATACATTAAGAGCTTTCCTCAATAATAAATTCGACCTCTTGCAGGCAGAAGCTGTGGCAGACCTTATTGCTTCCAATTCAAAAGTTTCTCATCAGCTTGCTATTAATCAAATGCGCGGTGGTTTTTCGAATAATTTAAAAGAGCTTCGCTCTTCTCTCATAGCTTTTAGCTCGCTTATTGAACTTGAGCTTGATTTTAGTGAAGAAGATGTTGAATTTGCTGACAGATCAAAGCTCACAGAACTTATCTCAAATCTCAAATCTCAAATCTTAAATCTGCTTGATTCTTTTAAGCTTGGAAATGTTTTAAAACATGGAATACCTGTTACTATTATAGGAAAACCGAATGTTGGTAAATCCACATTATTGAATGCCCTGCTTAATGAAGAAAAAGCTATTGTCTCTGAAATACCCGGTACTACGCGCGATAGTATTGAAGATATTATCACAGTTGAGGGGATAACATTCCGGTTTATTGATACTGCCGGGCTTAGAAATGCTAAAGATGAAATAGAAAAATCAGGCATCGAAAGAACTTACCAGAAAATAGAACAGGCTTCTGTAATACTATACGTATTTGATATTGCCCAAGATACAGTTAGAGATGTTTTAGACTCAATTAACGAATTAAAAAACAAACTCGACCAACCTGATAAATCTGATAAATCCTGGATTGTTATTGCCAACAAAATTGACAACCTGATTTCCACACCCAAAGACTTCAAAGACCTTGTGGAGCTTGAAACAATATTTGTTTCTGCCAAGCGTAAGAAAAATATAAATATGATTACAGAAAGTCTTGTTAAATCAGTAAAATCAGGCATACTTGAGCAGAATGCCTCAATAGTTACAAATTTACGCCATTATGAAGCATTGTCAAAATCTCTTTCAGCTCTAAGCAATGCTGAGGAAGGTATTAGAAATAAATTATCCGGTGATTTGCTTTCAATTGACATAAATGATGCACTACATTATTTGGGTGAAATAACCGGAGAAGTAAGCTCAGAAGAAATACTCGATAATATATTCAAGAATTTTTGCATAGGCAAATAAATTGATTCATAAAATTCATAAGATTTGTCAGATTTATAAGATTTCCTAATTACAAATTTAGTTGAAAAATAAATAAGAAAAGACTTGACAAGAGAGGATTTTTGTATTATATTTGCAATTTAGTTCGTAGTTCGTAGTTCGTAGTTCGTAGTTCGTAGTTCGTAGTTCGTAGTTCTTAGTTCGTAGTTTATAGTTTATAGTTTATAGAAAAATTAAAAAGTTTAAGAAGATCATATATGGAATTATATATGTGCAATATCAACCTACCAAAAAACAGGCATTTTCGCTTACGGGGACGTGGCAGAGAGTGCAATCAGCAAACAGTAGCCCGTACATAACCCGTACATAACCCGTACATAGCCCGTAGATAACCCGTAAATAGCGCGTAGCAAATACCATACTACCCCAATACAACAGGCTGTCACTACCCATGAATATCTCATTTAAGATGGAAGCTAGAAGCTGGAAGCTGGAAGCTGGATTTGGCTTGAGCAAGAATTAGCGTCTATCCTTAAAATCAATAGTATGTGTCTAATAGTACACTGATTTATTAAGATATTTATGATTAGTTAAGATAATAATTTCAGTTTAGAGGCAGGCACTAATTAGTGTCTGTCCATAAAGTCAAACGTTTTACAAAACTTTACCACTAAGGATCACAAAGTATGCACAAAGTAACACAAAGTAAAAATTAAATGTTTCACATTTTGCAAATGTGAAACATTATAGACAGACACTAATTATACATTGTTCCCTCAACCGTTTTATAAATTAATTTATAAATTGTTTTTCCTCACTTACACCAAATCTCTTATATCCGAATGTATTTTTTTAACATCTCCATTAATGCTTTTTCATTAATAGGTTTAGTTATAACATCATCACAACCCGCATCTATACAAAGCTTCCTTTCGGTTAACATGGCATAAGCAGTCTGAGCAATCACAGGAACATCTTTCCTTATCTTCTTGATTATTTTTGTGGCTTCTAATCCATTCATCCCCGACATCTGAATATCCATCAGTACTATATCTATGTCCTTATTGTTTTTAAACATTTCTATACATTCCTCCCCGTCTTTAGCCCACAATAATTTTGCTTTTGTTTTTTCCAGAATAAGCTTTAAAATCAAATAACTTACTTCTATATCTTCTGCTACAAGTATTTTTATTTTCCCTATATCCTGAAACATTTCTGTAGAGTCATTGCTTGCAACTTCTTTACTTTTTGTCTTTTTTACCGGGACATAAGGTAAGGTGAAAATAAAAGTTGCCCCTTTTCCAAGTTCAGATTCTACATGTATTTCCCCTCCCATAGCTTTAATTATACTTTTTGAAATAGCTAAGCCCAGACCATTCCCACCATAAGTTTTAGTAGAATGAACTTCTCCCTGTCTGAATCTTTCAAAAATTATCTCTTTATGTTCTTCAGAAATACCTATCCCAGTATCCTTAACATAAAAAGTTATTAGTTGGGAGTTATTAGTTCGTAGTTGTTTATTTTCTGAACTCTGAACTCCGAACTCTGAACTCTGAACTAATTTGTATCCAAATTCAACAAATCCCTGCTTAGTAAATTTCAAAGCATTACTAATTAAGTTATTTAAGACCTGTCTTAACCTGCTGGTATCTGTATAAATATCTGTAGAGATGACATCCTTTGAAGAGATGTCATCTCTTATAATATATCTAACCTCTACCATTTTATTTTTATTCCCCAATTTGTACTCATCATGCAGGTTATTTAGAAACTCATTTATATTGGTTTCTTCCTTAACAAATTTAAGTTCGCTGGTCTCAATCTTGGAGATTTCTATAATATCTTCAATAATATGCAGAAGCTGTTTAGAGTTGGTATCAATTATTTCACAATATTGCTCCCTGCTTTTCTGTGATATATCCGGGTCTTTCAAAAAGTTAGAAAATCCTACAATTGCATTCATGGGAGTCCTAATTTCATGGGACATATTACAGAGAAATGCTGATTTAAGCTTATCCGATTCCTGAGCCTTAATCTTTGCTTTGACAAGTTCAACTTCAGCCAGTTTGCGTTCTGTTATGTCCTGTGTGGTTCCATACATCCATATTGCTTTCCCTTGTCCATCACGAATAATTTCTCCTTCATCGTGAATATAACGTATTGAGCCATCCAACCTAATAATTTTATAATCCATGCTATATGGGGCATTTTCATTGATAGCACTGGTGACAGCCTGCTGAAAACGCTCAATTTCTTCAGTAGGAAAAACCTGAGCTGTATCAGCAAGGTTTATAGGTATATCAGAAGGAAAGCCCATTATATTATACAATTCTTCTGACCAAAAAAGTTCATTTGTGGAAAGGTTATCCTCCCAACTGCCAATATGAGCTACACGCTGAGCACGAATAAGTTTATCATTCATCTCTTTTAGTGACTCTTCCGCCTGCCTGCGTTCTGTGATGTCAACAATAACTCCTCTTAAGCCTACAGGTTTATTATTGCGGATGATAGCATTTGAAAATATTAATACAGGGAATGTAGAACCATCCTTCCTTAAAGTTGTATATTCTGATAATAAAACATTCTTTTCTCCTTTTGCTTTATCAGCGAATTTATTCATATCCCTCTTTCTGTCTTCAGGTATCAGCATATCCAATACATTCAAGCCCTTATCGAAATCATTTTGAGAATATCCTAATGATTCAAAAGCTATTCTATTTGCATAAGTAAGTTTCCCATCCACATCAGCTTCGAAAATAATTTGAGGAAGCAAGTCGGACATATCCCTGAAACGTTCCTCACTCTCCCGCTGTGCATCTTCCATCTGCTTTCGCTCCGTAATATTCTCATGCATAAAAACAAATCTTTCCGGTTTGCCACTATTGTCTTTTAATGGAAAAAGAACAGATTGAATCCAAAGTGGAATATCGGATGCTTCTGAAACAACATCATGAGCATTATAATATATAACAGGAAAATTAACAACTTCACCATTTTTAGCTTGCCGTATTAATTCACCTAATCCTTTTTTCTCAAGGTCATTAAAAATCGAAAAGTCCGCAGGAGGAATAGCTCCAAAAAGGTTGGTATATGAAAGATTTGCTTTAATAGTGAATCCTTCCCTGTCAACAATTTGAATTGACATGGGGTTAAAATTAACAATATCCTGAAACAT
>CAZMDE010000057.1:0-6226 GCA_964564355.1 uncultured Bacteroidales bacterium
TTGTAAAGATATTTCCCTGGGAATTATCTATAAAATAAAATGTTTTACCTGAACGGGAACCCGGAGATACAGAATCATTAATCTGTGTGTAATTGTAATAATAAAATGAGGCAGTGCAATATTCCTGAATAAGTGAATCAACAACTAAAGTTGAGCAATATGTGTTTTCACATGTTATATGTGTTTCAGTACCTGTTTTTATTGTCAGACAAACATTGTAAGTGCCTGAATGTGCGTATTCATGTAAAGGATATTGCTCAGTAGAAGTGATTGAATCCCCAAAAGTCCATTCCCATGAAAAAATACTATCTACGGGTGATTTGTCCATAAACAAGTAAACATAAGGGCTGATGCCAAAGGAACTGTCCTTTATAATTTGAAAATCTGACTGGCATTGTGTCTGCCCCTGTACTTTAATTAATCCTGTTAAATAAACAATAACAGACAAGCTTAGTAAAAAGATTTGTTTTTTCATATCAGAGAAATTTAAAATTGATTTATGTTTTCTAACTGATTACAAATTTAATATAAAATTTTTGAAATTTGGAAATTGTGTTATTAATAAAAAATTATTTATTTATTTTTTTGGTTTCACCCTGGTGTATTGCTTAGGATAGCTGATATCGTAACCAAGCTCATTTGCTGCGTATAATGGAAAATAGGGATTACGAAGAAATTCACGTGCCATTACAATAATATCTGCCTGTCCGTCTGCAATTATTTTTTCCGCCTGGTCAGGTTTGGTTATCAAACCTACAGAACCTGTTAGAATACCTGCTTGCTTGCGGATTGTTTCAGCTAAAGGCACCTGGTAGCCCGGTACTATTGGAATCTTTATTCCTGTTATAACTCCTCCAGATGAACAATCTATAAGGTCTACGCCTTTTATCTTCAGTATCTTAGACAGAGCAACCGATTCTTCTGTAGTCCAACCGCCTTCCGCCCAGTCTGTTACAGACAGCCTGACAAACAAAGGATACTTATCAGGAAATTCACTTCTTATTGCATCAACAATTTCAATCAGCAGACGAATTCTGTTGTCAAATGAACCTCCATATTTATCTGTCCGTTTATTACTTAAAGGTGATAAAAATTCATGAATAAGATAGCCATGTGCAGCATGTATTTCTATAACACTGAAACCTGATTTCAATGCCCTGGCTGAAGCAGATTTGAAATCAGATATTACCTTTTTAATACCCTCTGAGGTTAAAGCATCAGGTGTATCATAATCTTCAGTGAAAGCAATCTGACTTGGGGCTAATGTTTTCCAGCCACCCTCTGAAACAGGTATAAGTTTGTCACCATCCCAAGGCTCTGCCATGCTTGCTTTTCTGCCTGCATGTGCTAATTGGATGCCGGGTATTGAATCTTGCTGAACAATGAAATCAGCAATTCTTTTAAGAGGAGCAATATGCTCTTCTTTCCATAAACCAAGGTCTCCTGTTGAAATGCGCCCTTCAGGAGAAACTGCCGTTGCTTCAAACATAATGATTCCAGCACCTCCAACTGCCCTGCTGCCATAGTGAACAAGATGCCAGTCATCAGCAAAGCCATCCTTGCCTGAATACTGACACATTGGGGAAACCATTATCCTGTTTTTAAATTCTATTCCCCTTATTTTTATTGGACTGAATAGTTTTACCATATTATGATTTATTTTCAAATTTCATAGCTCTTATCTCATAAATCCGACCACGATTTAAGGCAGTGTAATGGGATATTGAGTTTTTGCTGCAGTTATATTAGCTTCTTTATCACATGTTCCTTCTCCGTAATTAAGAGAAATGCCAGTTTCTCTTTCAAAACTTAAACTGACAATACCTCTGTTAACCCAGAGGCAATTGTTAGACTTATTCAAAGGGTTTTTAATAATTGCAGTATAAACCACATTATTAATATCTGTTCCCTGGGACTGACCTGTTATGGCATATGTATAACTATCCCATGCAAGAGTGGTGTCATTTTCATTTTGCTGAAATAATCTTGCTGAATTCCAGAAATGATATGAATTATCAGTGTGAGTTATTTTTATGTTTTGAGCATCAACTCTCCAGGATAAATTTACATTATTGTTTGATTTTAATATATTAGTGGAATACTTTGATTTTTTTGTTATTTCAGGAGTATTGGTTATTATTTGACGGCCTTCAATAAGTGAATTACTTATATAAAAATGGTCAAAAGTTATAGTGTCAGTAAATCCCTGCAAGAAATATTTTCCTGAGTAACTGATAAGTATTTTTCCTTTGTGAGGTCTTTGATTTTTTTCGTTTGTGTTTGTTTTCCCAAAATCAATAGTAATTTGATAGTAATGCTGATTATTAGTAAGATTTATTTGTTTTTTATCTATTGTACAGTCATATTTACGGGTAAATGAATCGTTTTTCATCATTATAGCTGCATTTGCAATATTTATAATATCATTGGATAACATGTCAGCTTCTGCATAATTCTTTGCAGCGTCTATTTCAGGTGCTTTATAAGTATTGTCAATCGGAGCTTCATATTTTCCTCCCTTTTTGCAGCTATTTATTATTATCAAAATCATTATAGTCGAAAGTACAAGACTTAACGCAATCGGCTTTTTATTTTTCATATTTTAATTTTAATATACGAATGCTTAGTAAGTAAAACCTTAAATATAATTGTTTTATTATCCGACAAAATTAATGGAAAAAATAATACATACCATATAGAACTGGATAATAGATTTTCAATTGACAGATATTAAATATAATATGTTTAAAATAATGTGAGGTTATATATCAATTGTATGGTTTTAGTTAATTA
The DNA here is from genome assembly GCA_964564355.1 of uncultured Bacteroidales bacterium. Lineage (GTDB taxonomy): Bacteria > Bacteroidota > Bacteroidia > Bacteroidales > JAGODS01 > CAZMDE01. The sequence continues at coordinate 2,794 of CAZMDE010000057.1, forward strand.
TTTTTATATTTTTGTAATTTGAATTATAAGAAAATTATTATTAAGAATTCATTTCAAAATTTTTCTTATCTGTTAAATTAGTGAGAATAAGAGGCGGACTTATTTATTTCTTATTAATAATCGTACCATTATATTTACAAGGACAGTGCACTGTTAAGGTAACTGAAACAGGGAGTCTATGTGAAAATGTAAAAGTTACGTTTAATGCTGTTTCAACCGGCGCTGCACCTTATACCTATAAATGGTATAGAAACGGTGTAATTATTACAGGAGCAACAAATTCGATTTATTCTGATGCTTCTGTTGGCAGTTATACTGTCGTCATTTCTGATAAAAATAGTTGCAATGCTACTTCTACTGCAATTACAATTAACCCTAATCCACCTACTCCGGGATTTACTCTGCCACCACAAGCATGTGGAAACTCAATATTTAATTTTTTAAATGTAACTCCCAAAGGCATGGCTTCATATAGCTGGAATTTTGGGGACTCAACAACTTCTGATGTGCAAAATCCTGCTCATTCTTTTCTTAATACTTTCGGTAATTCTACAAAGTCATTCAATGTAATTCTTACAGTAACTGATAATAATGGATGTAAAAGTTCAATTATACAAAAAGTTACTGTTTTACAAATTCCTGATGCTTCTATTACTGATATTGAAGGCTTGGGATTTATTCATTGTATTACTGAGGGAGCTAAATGTAATATAGACATTTCTAATACTTCTTCAACAACAGCTACTAATAATAATTATGATATTGATTGGGGAGATGGGTCAGCGCATTATATTGGCACAAACATACCTTCAGGTTATTCTCATTCATATAGCGGGGCAGGAGCTTATTTTATTAAAGAAACTGTTACAAATACGGCAGGGTGTTCATATACGAAAACTTACAATTATTTTTGCGGCAGCAATCCTGCCGGAGGCATTCAAAACCCCGGAAACACAAATGGATGTGCTCCCTTGACTCTTACCTTTCCAATTCAGGGTTCTAATAATTCTATGGGAACAAAATATACAATATCATATAATGACGGCAGTCCTGATACTTCATTCTTTCAACCTCCGCCGCCATCAATTACTCATACATTCGACAAATCATCTTGTGGTTTTGATTCACCCACAGGTGATAAAAATTCATTTTATGTTAAATTGGTCATATCAAATCCCTGCGGTGTTTCAAATGGCTTTGCTTCCCCTATTCATATACAGGATATACCAATTATTGAATTTACAACAAAACAAAAGCAGCCTTTTTGCACTAACTCAGTTGTTAATTTTATTAATAATTCTTCAAGCTGCACTATATCGGCTACGGGTGAGACCACAAATACTTCAAAATATACATGGACAATAACACCTACCGGGTGGACATTTTCCGGATCTAATAAAAACTCTGAAGATATAAATGTAGTATTCAGCAAAGAGGGGACTTATAAAGTGAAATTAGTAGTCGAAAACCCCTGCGGTAAAGATTCTTTAACTCAATCTTATGTGGTAATTGTCCCTCCTGCAGCAAACGCAATACCTAGTGATACAAATAGCTGCACAGTTCCTTTTCCTGTGACTTTTACAAATACATCCACAGGTACAAATTTAATTTATAATTGGACGGTTGCAGGCGGTGGTGGATGGAATTTTGTTGCTCCGGGTAATGCTAGCTCAGTTTCACCTACTATTAATTTTACACAATCAGGATATTATAAAGTGACTTTAACCGCCAGTAATTCATGCGGTGTTAGTACTAAGAGTTTTCTTGATACTGTTTATTTTATTCCTTCAGTCTCTTTAAAACCAATACAGGCTTGTGATTCACAACAGGTTGCTCTGTCAGGTTTTGTAAATTATGTTAATAAATTCTCAATTACAGGATATAGCTGGAGCATCTTACCTGCTACGGATTGGAAATTTGTGAACCCTACAAAGAAAACCACAGATTATCCTTTGATTTTTTTTACTAAACCCGGGGTTTATTCTATTAAAATTATAATAAACAGTCGTTGCAAAAAGGATTCTGCAATACAGAAAATTACAGTTTATCCTATACCGCCTGCTCATATATCTCCTAAAGACACAACTATTTGTTTTGGTACTCAGGTTATGCTATATGCTAATACAGATACAAATCTTACCTATCAGTGGAAGAACAATGGAGTTAATATTCCGGGGGCTACTAAGTCTTCTTATTCTGCTGACAAGATTGGCAGTTATACCTGTGTTGTTACAAGCAATGGCTGTTCGAGGGTATCAAATGTAATAAAAGTTACAGTTAATCAATTAACAGTTAATGTAACAGCTGATAAAACAGATATATTGAACGGATTGTTTACAACGCTGCATGGCTTAATAACAAATGGATCCGGCTCATATAATTATACCTGGACAAAGGGCACAAAATTGAATAACCCTTCCGATTCTACTAAAAATCTTAATCCCCAAACTGCCAAACTTAATGAGAATACTACATTTAAGCTTTGCGTTACTGATAATGTTGTAAAATGTAAAGTATGCTCAAGCATTACAATTAATATTTCCGGAGGTCCTTTAAAAATAAATCCGGATGCAAATTCTTCAAAGATATGTCTTGGAGCAAGCAGCCAGCTTAATGCAAATACAACAGGGGGGGCGGGTGTTTATACATATAACTGGACATCAATGCCAGCGGGGTTCACTTCGGATATTACCGACCCTTTAGTCACTCCAACTGTTTCTACTACTTATACCGTTATTGTCAATGATGGTTACAACTCTGTTACGGATACTGTAACTGTAACTTTATATCCTTTGATTGTTGTTGATTTTAGTTTTAGTCAGGCTTGCATTGGTCAATCTATTTTTTTTAAAGATTTAAGTAAATCCGGCGGAGGAATATCATCCTGGCTTTGGGAATTCGGAGATAATTCATTGTCCGGCACCCAGAATCCTGTTCATTTTTATTTAAACCCAGGAAATTATAAAACAATCCTTATAGTTACAAATTCATATAAGTGTTCAGACTCGATTAATAAAACAATAAAAATAGATTCTTTACCTGATGTGAAATTTACTAATACTACAGCCTGTTATGGAGATTCGACAGTCTTTACAAATATTTCTAATATCAAACCCACCTTTATCAAATCATTTAAATGGAAATTCGGTGATAATCATGAAGACAGCACAAATCTTAATACAAGTCACAAGTATGATTTTCCGGGTATCTTTTTTGTTTCATTAATGATAGTTAATTCAAATGGCTGCTCAAATTATTTTACTAAAGAAGTAAAAGTTTTCCAAAAGCCAATTGCTCATTTTTATACACAGTCAGGACAAAATACTGAACCAATTAATTTTTTTGACAGATCTGTTTCTTCTGATGGAATAATAAATACCTGGCTTTGGGATTTTGGAAATGGTGATAAATCCGGTATTCAGAATCCTGCTGT
>CAZMDE010000057.1:6236-9666 GCA_964564355.1 uncultured Bacteroidales bacterium
CCTGCTGTAATATTTGCCAAACCCGGATATTATGATGTCAGCTTAATTGTTACTGATAACAATGGTTGTAAAGATACAATCGTGCAGAAAATATTTGTCAGTCCTATAGGTATTTATGCAAAATTTAATGCCGATACTGTTTGCTTTGGAAATATAACTCATTTTAAAGATAATTCAACTATTGATATAGGCATAATTGATAAATGGAAGTGGAATTTTGATGACACAACATCCTCGGAAATTCAGAATCCCTCTCATCTCTTTAAATACCCTGGAAGGTATTTTGTGAAATTAATTGTATATGGCTCTAACACCAGCGATACTGTCATAAATGAGGTGATTGTTAATGCAAAGCCTTATGCAAACTTTACTTATATCAACAATTGTGTAAACCAGGCAACTCATTTTATTAATAAATCTTCAATAAAATTTGGTAGCATAATTTCTTATGACTGGAATTTTGGTAATAAATCAAATTCAACTGAGGTCAATCCATATGAAACTTATACCAAAACAGGGAATTATAACATAAAGCTTTATGCAACCTCAGACCTGGGTTGTAAAGATTCTGTCAGCAGGCTTGTAAATATTTACATAACTCCTGTAGTTAATATCAGTTCTATTAATAAAAATGGATGCATGCCTTTAATAGTTGATTTTTCGGATTCTGCTAATGTGACAAATGTGGTTGGTTGGCTCTGGAATTTTGGAGATAATATTAGCTCATCTTCCGGTTCTAAAGTGTCGCATAAATATAACAATGCCGGTTTATATGACGTTAGCTTAAAGGTGGTTTCAGACAAGGGATGCTCCGATAGTTTGAAAGTAAAAGATTATGTAAATGTTTATCCAAAACCTGAAGCTGGCTTTGATGTAAATCCGAGAAAAACAACAATAGAAGCACCGGCTATTATTTTTTCTGATTTATCTAAAGGTGCTGTCAAATGGTTATGGGATTTCGGAGATAATACAAATTCCGATGAACAATCTCCTGTGCATATATATATAGAAGCTGGCGAATATGGTATAATACAATATGTTCAAAATACGCAGGGGTGCAGGGATACATTGTCTGATACTGTTAATATTGCTAATCTGAATAAATTCTTCGTTCCTAAAGCTTTTAAAACAAGCGGAAAAGGCATAAATCAGGTTTTCCTGCCAATAGGTGTGTTCGACCAGGATTTTTTTGAAATGGACATATTCAATCGATGGGGTGGACATATCTTTAAAACCAATTCTTACACCAGAGGATGGGATGGAAGACCATATAATTCTGACCAATTATGCCCTGAAGCAGTTTATATATGGATTGTCAGAACCAAAGACCTCGATGGAAACCCACATACATATAGAGGTATCGTCACCCTTCTGCATTAATAAAATGTTGAAAGTTTCCTGCTTATAGATAAAGTTTTATTCAGCTTTTCTATTTACTTTGCATTTTTTTATTCAATAATTTAAACATAGTGAAATATCATAATTATCATACTCATACTAAATTTTGTGATGGTTCGGATGAACCCGAAACTTATGTTTTAAGTGCAATCAATAAAAATATGACTGCTCTTGGTTTTTCAGGTCATGCTCCCTTGCCTATTGATAATTTATGGAGCATGAAGACAAGCATTATGAATGATTATTTCTATGCTATCAATGAATTAAAGGTTAAGTACAAGAAGAAAATTGATATATACTTTTCCCTCGAAATAGACTATATACCTAATATTACAACTGATCTCAGTGCTTTAAAAAAACTATATTATCTTGACTATACCATCGGTTCTGTTCACCTTGTTTATGATAAAAAGAGCGCTGAGCTTTGGTTTATTGATGGTCCTGATAAAAACTTTATTGAGGGATTGGATAAGATATTCAGTGGTGATATAAAGAAAGCAGTTGAATGTTATTACATGCAGACGCAGGAAATGATTCTTATCCAACAGCCCGATATAATCGGACATCTTGATAAAATAAAGATGAATAATAAGAATAGGTTTTTTTCTGTTGATGAAATATGGTATAAGAAGTTAGTAGCTGATACACTAAAAGTAATTTCCAAAACATCATCCATTGTTGAAGTCAACACCAGGGGTATTTACAAGAAAAGAACAGATTATCTTTTCCCTTCAACTGATATTCTGGAACAATGTTATACGTTGAAAATACCTGTTACAATTAATTCTGATGCTCATACTCCGGATGAATTAACCAACTATTTTGATGAAACAGTGCAAATTCTAAAAGATATTGGGTATAAGGGAATACAAGTGTTAAAAGAAGGTAAATGGGTAAATCAGAAAATGTAATTTACAATTTACGATTTACGACTTACGACTATTTTTAGTTTATCAAACTTGCAATTATGTTAATTGTTAATGCAACGACAAACATAGAAAGTCCGAATGACAACATGCCATGCAGCAATACCAGCCTTCTCATTCGCCTTGATGTAATTTGCACATCAGATACCTGGAAAGTCATGCCGACCACAAACGAGAAGTAGGCAAAGTCAAGATAATCAGTTTTTTTTCATTTGGAAATACTAATCCTTCTGCATGTATGCTTGGATCATTGGAATCATTATTATAGTATTTATGTGCATAATGAAAACCAAAGGTAGTATGCACCATCAGCCTGGATAGCAGCATACCTGCTATTGCTACTGGTAAATAAATTGATTTTAAAGTTTCAGTTGAATCTTTCGATATGATTAGTAGCAGCACATTTAGCATGCTCGCAAAAGATGAGATCAAAATAACTAAAAACACAAAAAATCTGCTTCCGTCTTCCTTGCTTGCCTCTTTCCTGATCTGCTGTGTAGAGCAAGTAAAGAAGACCACCCAGCTACTGACAATATAAGTAAAAGCAAACACATCCCATAGGATCATAGACTTCATCAGGAAGCTGATCTCACTCTTGCTTATTAATACATAGGTTACAGTTGATAATGCCAGGCTGATTAGAATACGATGAAGTGGATGCATCCGAAGAAAAAGTTTCCTTTTTGATAATTGTTTATTATAGTTGCCATAAGCTGATTTATTAGTAAATTTATTCTATTGCAAAGTTATAACTAAATACAAATGATTTATATTTGTAAATATTATATTAATTAAACAGTATATTTATGAATAGTTTAAAATTAAGTCCCGTTTTTATCAGTGTATTGCTTCTGGCAGCTCATTTATATCGTGCAGGATTTTACCCTCTCGTTTTAGTTTGTCTGATGCTTCCTTCTTTGCTTTTATATAGAAAAAAATGGGCAGTAATAATAGTCCAAATAGCATTGATACTCGGAAGCATTGAATGGCTCAGAACAATTTATTTCATAGCTCAGGAACGACAGGCAGAAGGTATGCCTTACACAAGATTAATAATAATTTTGGGAACTGTAGCTCTTTTCACTGCCTGTTCTGCTCTTGTATTC
>CAZMDE010000057.1:9676-10729 GCA_964564355.1 uncultured Bacteroidales bacterium
GCTCTGTTAAGAAACTATACAATCCTTAAATCTGATAATCTGATAATCTTCTAATCTTGATATCGTCTTCCCTGCCATGTATTTATCTGGATCATACGTTTCTCAATCATACTTGTGATTTCAAAATTCTTTATTCCATTCCAATTCGGACTTATTATCATTTCTGGAGGGGACTCGCTTGCAAAACGCTCAATTATTATATCAGGATTTAAAAGCTCTAAATAATCAATTATTAAATCAATATATTTATCAATTGATAAATCCATAAACAAAAAAGGCTTTTCATTGTAAAGTTCTGCCATCTTAGTATTCCTGATAATTTGAAGCTGATGCAGTTTAAGAGTATTTACATGTAAGCGGGATATTTCTTTTGCATTATTCATGATAACTTCATAATCCTCACCCGGCAGTCCTATTATCATGTGAGCTCCGATATTTATCCCTCTGTTTTGGGTTAAAGCAATTGCCTTTTTTGTTTCATCAGAATTATGACCTCGGTTAATCAGACCTAAGGTGTCATCATTGAAAGTTTCAATTCCATATTCAATTGTAATATGGTATTTCCCTGTTAGATTCTGTAAATAATCAAGCTTGTCAGTATCAATGCAATCAGGTCGGGTGGCTATTACTAAACCTTTAATTTTCGGGTGTGACAGAGCTTCTTCACATAATGCTTTAAACTTATCTAAAGTAGTATATGTATTTGTGTATGCCTGGAAATAGGCAAAGTATAGCTGCTCTTTATATTTTTCTTCAAAAAATCTTATGCCTTCTTCTATCTGCTGAATAACGGATTTTGAAGAACCACAATAGGAGGGATTGAAAGTATTGTTATCACAATAAATACAACCACCTGTGCCTTTTGTCCCGTCCCTGTTAGGACAGGTAAAACCAGCATCTATAGATACTTTCTGAATCCTCTGACTGAATTTATTTTTACAATAAGAAGTATAATCATTATAGGGCTTATTATGCCCCCATCTGTGATTCATTTACTTTTTTATTTTAAAAAGTTTTATAATCCACACTACTGCCATAGCTAATGCTACACGG
>CAZMDE010000058.1:0-10683 GCA_964564355.1 uncultured Bacteroidales bacterium
GAAAATAATTTGCTCAGTTATTCCGAAAGACATATTTCCTCTTCCATCAAAACCCTTATCATTTATACCTCTGAAGTCTCTTATTCTTGGTAAAGCAACGCATACAAGCCTGTCAAGGAATTCATACATTAAATCACCTCTTAATGTTACTTTAACACCAATAGGAACTCCTTTTCTTAATTTGAAATTTGATATATCTTTCTTGGCTTTAGTGACCACAGCTTTTTGACCGGTAATCAAACCCATTTCGTTAACTGCATTATCAATAAGTTTTTTATCAGTAATAGCAGCTCCGACTCCCTGGTTAACAGTAATCTTTCTCAGCCTTGGCACCTGCATATTACTTTTATAGCTAAACTGTTTCTGTAAGGCAGGCACAATATCAGTAAAATATTTTTCTTTTAATCTTGGTTTATAATCCATTTTAAATTTACAATTTTATATTGTTATTCCTAATTCTTAATTCCTGGTTCCTAATTTATTTAATCTCTTCTCCTGATTTTTTTGAATAGCGAACCAGTTTATCATCTTTATCTAATTTTCTGCCAACTCTTGTAGGAACTTTTCCTGAATCAAGCAGCATTATATTAGATATATCAATAGATAATTCTTTCTTAATTATTCCACCCTTAGGATGTTTTGCATTTGGCTTAGTATGTTTAGAAACTAAATTAATTCCTTCTACCAATACTTTTCTTTTGTCAACCAATACCATCAGCACTTTGCCATCCTTTCCCTTCGCAGCTCCGGCTATAACCCTCACTAAATCACCTTTTTTTATATTTAATTTTTCTCCCATTTTCTTCTTATCTTTTTATCTGAATATCTGATAATCTGTTAATATTTAGAGCACTTCAGGTGCCAATGAAATAATCTTCATAAATTTTTTCTCCCTTAATTCTCTTGCAACCGGTCCGAAAATACGTGTACCACGCATTTCGTCTACATTTGTAATAAGGACAACTGCATTATCGTCAAACCTAATATAAGAACCATCATTTCTTCTGATTTCTTTTTTGGTTCTGACTATTACAGCTTTTGAAACTGTTCCTTTTTTGACAGCACTTGAAGGTATTGCACTTTTAATAGATACCACTATCTGGTCACCTATTCTTGCATATTTCTTCCTGGTACCTCCCAGTACACGGATGCATAATACTTCTTTTGCTCCGCTGTTATCTGCTACGGTTAATCTTGATTCCTGTTGTATCATAACTATTTAGCTCTTTCAATTATTTTTACTACTCTCCAGCATTTACTTTTGCTTAATGGTCTTGTTTCCATTATGCTTACTGTATCGCCTTCCTTGCAATCATTCTTCTCATCATGAGCCATAAACTTTGAAGTCTTCTTTACAAACTTACCATATTTGGCATGCTTGACCATTCGTTCAATTTCTACCAAAACAGACTTCTCCATTTTATCACTAACGACGACACCTGTTCTTACCTTTCTTAATCCTCTGCTTTCCATTATTTATTTATTTTCATTATTAACTTTTGACTTTTCTTCCTGTAACAATCTTCTTCTCAGATCAGTTTCTAACCTGGCTACAGTTTTTCTGTAATCTTTTATCTTCTGTGGATTTTCCAATGGAGATACAGCATGATTTAACTTTAATTTTGTAAGTTGAATCTTCTCCTCATCCAGTCTTTCTCTAACTTCCTGTAATGTCAGCTCTCTTATTACACTTGATTTCATAAAAATATTATATAGAATCTTTGTTAAAATCTCTTTTTACTACAAACTTTGTATCAATAGGCAGCTTTCCTGCAGCTAACCTCATAGCTTCTTTTGCAACTTCAAGCGTTACTCCTTCGGCTTCAAACAAAATTCTGCCAGGGGTTACTCTTGCTACAAAATATTCAGGAGCTCCTTTACCTTTACCCATTCTTACTTCAGCAGGTTTCTTTGTTACTGGCTTATCTGGAAATATTCTTATCCATAATTGTCCTTCTCTCTTCATGTGTCGTGTGACTGCCTGTCTTGCTGCCTCTATCTGTCTGCCTGTTATCCAGGCTGATTCAAGTGCTTTTATCCCGAAAGAACCAAAAGAAAGAGAAGACCCTCTTTTAGCATTACCTTTCATTTTGCCCTTTTGCTGCTTTCTGTATTTTGTCCTTTTTGGCTGTAACATACTATATTAAATTTACTACTTACGACTTATTACTTACGAATTACGAATTAATCTCTGCTATCAGGGTGTTTATTAAATCTTTTCTTTCCTTTTCCTCCCTTTTCATTTGCTTTGAAAGGCGACTTAAATGCAGGTCCAAAATTCTCATTGATATATTCATTCTTCTTGTAAATTTCACCCTTGCATATCCATACTTTTATCCCTATCTTTCCATAAGACATTTGTGCTTCTGAAATTGCATAATCTATATCTGCTCTTATTGTATGTAAAGGAATTCTGCCCTCTTTATAGCTTTCTCTTCTTGCCATTTCTGCTCCATTAAGCCTCCCTGATACAAGAACTTTTATTCCCTCGGCTCCCATTCTCATTGTTGAAGCTATTGAAGTTTTTATTGCCCTTCTGAAAGCTATTCTACCTTCTAACTGACGGGCAATTGCACTGCCTACAAGCAAAGCATCAAGCTCTGGTCTCTTTATTTCTGATATATTTATCTGAATCTCCTTATCTGTTATCTTTTTTAATTCTTCCTTTAGTTTATCAACTTCCTGTCCGCCTTTACCTATTATTAATCCCGGACGTGCAGTAAAAATATTGACTGTTACTAACTTCAAAGTCCTTTCTATTGCTATCTTTGATATACCAGCTTTTATAAGTCTTGCATTCAAATATTTCCTTATTCCATCATCCTCTATTAACTTTGATGCAAAATTTCTACCACCGTACCAATTCGAATCCCATCCTTTAATGATTCCTAACCTTAATGATATTGGATTAACTTTTTGTCCCATCTATTTAGATTATATTAATTTTATTTATTTTTTTGTATTTTCTGACTCTTCTGCTACTACAGGTTCAGCCTTTGTTTCTGAGGCAACCTTGTTGTCCAGAATTATGTTAACATGATTTGAACGTTTTTTTATCCTGTGTCCTCTTCCCTGGGGCGCAGTACGAAGTCTTTTCAACATTCTGCCTCCGTCTACAAATATTTCTTTCACATAAAGATTTGCATCTTCTATTCTTACTCCTTCGTTTTTAGCTTGCCAATTTGCAATGGCTGACCTCAATAACTTATGAAGCCTGACTGAAGGTTCTCTCTTTGTATGCTCAAGAATATTTAACGCATTATTAACTTCTATTCCTCTTATTAAATCTGCTACCAATCTCATTTTCCTTGGTGAACTTGGAACATCATTAAGAGTTGCAATATAAGTGTTCTTTTTATTTTCTTTTGCTATTTCTGCGCTATGTCGTTTTCTGGCTCCCATTTTATGCTATATTATTATTTTATATTTTTATAATTGTTTTACGACTTATTTCGCTTTATCTTTATTTCCTGAATGACCTCTAAAAATACGGGTTGGTGCAAACTCTCCTAATTTATGACCTACCATATTCTCTGTTACATAAACAGGAATAAACTTGTTCCCGTTGTGAACTGCTATGGTTTGCCCGACAAAATCTGGGGATATTATACTGCCTCTTGACCAGGTCTTAATTACAGTTTTCTTTTTAGTATCTAAACTTTTTAATACTTTCTTCTCTAACTTATAATTAATATATGGTCCTTTTTTTATCGATCTGCTCATATTTTCAATTTTCAATTATCAATTTTCAATTATTTTTTTCTTCTCTCTATTATATATTTATTAGATGCCTTTTTCTTGGACCTTGTTTTAAATCCTTTTGCCGGCATACCATTTCTTGAACGTGGATGACCTCCTGTTGCTCTACCTTCTCCTCCGCCCATTGGATGGTCCACAGGATTCATTACTACTCCCCTAACTCTTGGACGTCTGCCCAGCCATCTTGACCTGCCTGCCTTACCTGATACTTCTAAACTATGGTCAGTATTTGATACCATACCAATCGTTGCTTTGCATGTTTGTAATATAATTCTTGTTTCTCCTGAAGGAAGTCTCATTGTTGCAAACTTACCTTCTCTTGAAACTAACTGTGCATAAGAACCTGCTGAACGTGCCATTTTTGCCCCCTGTCCTGCATGTAATTCAATATTGTGAACAATCGTTCCGAAAGGTATTTCCTTTAATGTTAATGCATTTCCTATTTCCGGTGCTACTCCTGCTCCGGATATAACTTTTTGTCCTACCTTCAATCCTTGTGGTGCTACAATATATCTTTTTTCACCATCTTCATAATGCAATAAAGCTATTCTTGCAGTTCTGTTTGGATCATATTCTATAGTCTTTACAAGAGCTGATATACCATCTTTATCTCTCTTAAAATCTATTACTCTGAATTTCTGTTTATGACCTCCTCCAACATAACGCATTGTCATTCTGCCTGAATTATTTCTGCCGCCTGATTTTTTCATCGGTGAAACTAATGACTTCTCAGGTACAGACGCAGTTATTTCATCAAAATTGCTTATTATTTTGAAGCGCTGACTTGGTGTTGTGGGTTTATATTTCTTTAATGCCATTATTATTATTATTTTACTTTCTACTTACTACTTATACCTTATGCCTATTATATATTACTGTACAAATCAATAGTTTCTCCTTCTGCCAAAGTTATTATCGCTTTTTTTACAGAGTCTGTTCTCCCCTTTATTACTCCGGTCTTAGTGAATCTTGATTTGTTTTTACCGGAATATATCATCGTATTTACTGAACTTACCTGTACATTATATAATTCTTCAATTGCTTTCTTAATTTCTAACTTATTTGCATCTTTTGTGACAACGAATCCGTAGCGCTTAAACTTCTCGCCCATTCCTGTCATCTTTTCTGTAATTATTGGTTTTATTATTATTCCCATTTTTTTAACTTTTATTGTTACTAACTACTCCCTACAAACTACTAATTACTCAAATTACTTCCTGAATTTTTGGAACTGAACTCTCATCTATCAAAATATTATTAGCATCCAAAATGTCGTAAGTAGTTAAATTAGAGACCAATATCACCTTAACTCTCTGTAAATTTCGGGAGGACAAAATTACATTTTTATTTGATTCCGCAAGCACTAATAATGTTTTTTTATCTAAAATATTAAAATTCTTCAATAATTCCAGGCTTTGCTTGGTTTTAATTGTTTCAAATCCTAAGTTATCTATAACAAAAATGTTATTCTCCTTCAATTTATATATTAATGCTGACCTGCGGGCTAATTTCTTTACTTTCTTATTTAATTTAAAGCTATAATCCCTTGGTCTCGGTCCAAAAATCCTTGCACCTCCTTTAAACAACGGAGATTTTATACTTCCTGCTCTTGCTCCTCCTGTACCTTTTTGCTTTTTTAGTTTTCTTGTACTGGCTTTCATTGTTGACTTCTCCAATGCACTATGTGTGCCTTGTCTCTGATTTGCCTCATGTTGTTTTACATCTAAATATATAGCATGATCATTTGGCTCTGTCCCGTATAATTCATCATCAAAAACAACCTTTCTATCAGTCTTTTCCCCATTTATTTTATAAACATCTAATTCCATCTCTTATAATTTATTTTTTATTATCAATTGTCAATTATCAATTATCAATTTTTATGCGTATCTCTCCAGAAACAAATACCCTCCTTTTCGTCCGGGAACTGCTCCTTTTACAATTATCAAATTCTTATCAAGTAATATTTTTTGTATTTTCAAGTTTGTTATTTTAACCCTATCTCCTCCCATTCTTCCTGCCATTCGTAGTCCCGGCATTACTCTTGATGGCCAGGAGGATGCTCCAATTGATCCTGGGGCTCTCAATCTGTCATGTTGTCCATGAGTTTTTTCTCCTACCCCTTTAAAACCATGACGTTTAACAACTCCCTGAAATCCTTTTCCTTTTGAGATTCCCACTATATCAATATATTCACCTTCTACAAATACATCTGCTTTTAATACATCTTTATATTGCTTTCCTTCCTCAAATCTTGTAAACTCTGCAAGTATTCTCTTAGGTGTTGAATCTGCCTTCTTAAAATGACCTGATAAAGCTTTTGTTGTATGGCTTTCTTTTTTGTCATCAAATGCAAGCTGTATTGATTCATAGCCGTCGATTTCAAATGTCTTAACCTGTGTGATTACACATGGACCTGCTTCTATTACTGTACATGGTATATTCTTACCACTTTCATCGTAAATACTGGTCATTCCTATCTTTTTACCTATTAACCCTGACATCTTATTTTATATTAATAATAATTAATTGTAATTATTTTATTCTTAATCTGTAATCTGATTATCTGATAAATCTGATTAATTGTGTTATACCTTGATTTCCACTTCAACCCCGCTCGGTAATTCAAGCTTCATAAGTGCATCGATTGTTTTCGAAGTCGTACTGTAAATATCCAGTAACCTTTTGTATGAGCACATCTGAAATTGCTCTCTTGCTTTCTTATTAACAAAAGGTGAACTTAAAACTGTAAATATTTTCTTATTCGTTGGTAGTGGTATCGGTCCACTTACATATGCTCCTGTTGACTTTACAGTCTTTACAATCTTTTCAGCTGATTTATCAACTAAATTATGATCATACGATTTTAATTTAATTCTGATTTTCTGTGCCACCTTATATATATATTAAATTATAATTAACTTTTTACTTACTACTTATGACTTACTACTTACGACTAACTAATATCCCTTTTATTTTATAAATTACCTGTTCTGATATATCCGGAGGGGTTATTTCATAATTATTAAACTCCATTGAGGAACTTGCCCTTCCTGATGACATGCTTCTTAATGTTGTCACATATCCGAACATTTCTGCAAGGGGTACTTTAGCTTTTACTATCTCCTCGCCTATCTTTGCTTCAATACCTTCTAATATTCCTCTTCTCCTGTTCAAATCGCTTGTCACATCTCCTACATACTGCTCCGGAGTTGAAACTTCAAGCTTCATTATCGGCTCAAGCAACACTGTATTTGCTTCCTGGCATGCATGTCGGAAACCTAACTTTGCACATATCTCAAATGCAAGCGGATCTGAATCAACTGTGTGAAAAGAACCGTCAAGCAATCTCACCCTAAGATTATGTACAGGAAATCCTGCTAATGCTCCATTCTGCATTGCCATCCTGAAACCTTTTTCAATAGATGGAATATATTCTTTGGGAATATTACCTCCCTTTACTTCATTTATAAATTGTAATCCCTTAAAATCCTTATCTGCCGGTGATACTTCAAACAGTATATCTGCATATCTTCCCTTTCCGCCTGTCTGTTTCTTATATATTTCCCTGTATTCAACAGTGCTTGTTATTGCTTCTTTATAAGCTACAAGAGGTGTTCCCTGGTTACACTCAACCTTGAATTCCCTTTTCAGCCTGTCTATAAGTATCTCCAGATGAAGCTCTCCCATCCCGCTTATTACAGTCTGGCCCGTTTCATCATCTATCTTTACTTTAAATGTTGGATCCTCTTCTGCAAGCTTGTTTAAAGCTAAGCTGAGTTTATCAATATCTGCCTGTGTTCTTGGTTCTATAGAAAGACTTAATACAGGCTCCGGAAAAACTATTGACTCAAGTATTATCGGATGCTTATCGTCACATAATGTATCTCCTGTGCGGATTTCCCTGAAACCTAACACTGCTCCTATATCTCCTGCTTCTATCGCCTGCATGGGAGTTTGCTTATTTGCATGCATCTGCATTATTCTTGATATCCTCTCCTTCTTATTGCTCGTAGTATTCAATACATACGAACCTTCTTTTAAAGTGCCTGAATATACTCTTATAAATGCAAGCTTCCCTGCAAATGCATCTGTCGCTATTTTAAATGCAACAGAAGAAAAATATGCTTCCGGGTCAGTTTCTCTCTTTTCTTCTTTATTAGTATATGGATTAATTCCAGTTACTGCTGCTACATCCAAAGGACTTGGAAGGTAATTTGCTACTGCATCTATTAAGCTCTGTACTCCTTTATTTCTTACTGAGCTTCCGCAAAATACCGGTGTAATTCGCATTTCTATAGTAGCTTTTCTGACTGCTGAAATTATATCTTCCTCACTTATAGAGTTTGGATTCTTTGAGTATTTATTTAACAGGTCTTCTCTTTCCTCTGCTGCTCCTTCTATTAGCTTAAACCTGTATTCTTCTACTGTTTTCTTCAGGTCCTGGGGAATTGGTACCTCGTAATATTTTACTCCTAATGATTCCTCATCCCATTCAAATGCTTTATTCTTTACTAAATCTACAATTCCGCTGAATCCTTCTTCATAACCTATCGGAATCTGCATTGGTATCGGATTGGCTCTTAACTTATCTTTTATCGAATTAACAGCATTGAAAAAGTCTGCACCAGACCTGTCCATCTTATTTATATAGCTTATACGCGGTACATTATATTTATTTGCCTGTCTCCAGACTGTCTCCGACTGTGGCTGAACTCCGTCAACTCCGCTGAAAATTGCTATACAACCGTCTAATACTCTTAATGACCTTTCTACTTCTGCTGTAAAATCAACATGTCCTGGAGTATCTATTATGTTTATTTTATATTCCTGATTATTTGTATTCCAGAAAACCGTTGTTGCAGCAGATGTTATCGTTATTCCTCTTTCCTGCTCCTGTGGCATCCAGTCCATTGTTGCTGTTCCCTGGTCAACTTCCCCTATCTTATAATTAATGCCCGAGTAATACAGAATACGCTCTGTAGTTGTGGTTTTACCCGCATCTATGTGAGCCATTATCCCTATATTTCTCGTATTTCTTAAATCCCTCGACATTAATTATTTTCTTATAGCTTAAAGTTCTGTTATTTATTAATTATCAAATTTCCAAATTATCAAATTATCAAATTAATATTTTTAAAATCTAAAATGAGAGAACGCCTTATTAGCCTCTGCCATTCTGTGCATATCCTCTTTCTTCTTGAACGAACCACCTTCTTCCTTATAAGCTGCTAATATTTCTGAAGCAAGCTTTTGAGCCATCGATTTTTCTTTACGGTCTCTTGAATATCCTATTAATGATTTCATTGCAAGAGAGGTTTTCCTTGAAGGCCTTATTTCTGATGGTATCTGGAAGGTTGCCCCGCCTATTCTGCGGCTTTTAACTTCTACTGATGGCGTTACATTCGCCAATGCCTTCTTAAATGTATCAAGTCCGCTCATTTCTGGGTTCTTCTCTGCCACTATGTCTATCGCAGCATAAAATATCTTGGAAGAAATATTTTTCTTTCCCTGCAACATTAAGTTGTTTATAAACTTTGTTACAAGCGTGTCATTAAATTTTGGATCAGGTAATGCTATCCTCTTTTTTGGAGTTGATTTCCTCATATATTTATAACTTAAAAACTAAAAATTCAAAATTTATATTCTTTAATTATTACTTTGTGCTCTTTTTACTTTACTTTGAGTCCTTTGTGATTTACTTTGTGTCCTTCGTGGTAAATTATTTTTTCTTACGACTTACGACTTACGACTTACGACTATTTTTTCGGTCTTTTCGTCCCGTATTTCGACCTCTGCTGTTTTCTGTCAGTTACTCCCGAAGTATCCAGCGCACCCCTAATAATATGATATCTAACACCAGGTAAGTCCTTTACCCTGCCGCCTCTTATCATAACTATTGAATGTTCCTGGAGATTATGACCTTCACCTGGTATATAAACGTTCACTTCCTTTCCATTTGTCAATCTGACTCTTGCAACTTTTCTCATTGCAGAATTAGGTTTCTTTGGAGTAGTTGTGTAAACTCTTGTACAAACTCCTCGTCTCTGAGGACAGTTGTCTAATGCGGGTGATTTGCTCTTATAAGTAAGCTTTTTGCGCCCTTTTCTAACTAATTGTTGTATTGTTGGCATTTTAAATTATTAATTTTTACTTATTTTATACCCTATTCACCAAAAAATTGGGGGTGCAAAAGTAATAGTTTATTCTTAAATAACAATAACTAAATTATTTTTTTTTATTTATTGCTTAATAATGAGTGTTCATAAGCTACTAATATACCTACTTTCATTACCCTTAACAACTGTTAATAAAATAAAATATTTTTAATAAATATTATGAATTATTTTCTTCAATCGCCTTCCCTTATCCTTTTTTTTAAATTACTGTCTGCAACATATGTTCATATCATGATTTTTATTCAATAAAAATATTTCATCCCAACATCCTTCTTTTTTCCCGATAGAAAATTACATCAGTTTATTTCCTTTTCATAAAAATATTTGTCATATCATTTGTCTCTTCTTTGCGCCTTTTTATCATAATAATCAGCGTTCTATTCTCTCTGTGCAACTCTGTGTCTTCTCAGTGTGGCTCTGTGTAACTTTTTAATCTTAACCAATCATAATAATCAGCGTTATCAGCGTTCTATTCTCTCTGTGCAACTCTGTGTCTTCTCAGTGTAGCTCTGTGTAACTTTTTAATCTTAACCAATCATAATAATCAGCGTTATCAGCGTTCTATTCTCTCTGTGCAACTCTGTGTCTTCTCAGTGTAGCTCTGTGTAACTTTTTAATCTTAACCAATCATAATAATCAGCGTTATCAGCGTTCTATTCTCTCTGTGCAACTCTGTGTCTTCTCAGTGTAGCTCTGTGTAACTTTTTAATCTTAACCAATCATAATAATCAGCGTTATCAGCGTT
>CAZMDE010000059.1:0-10561 GCA_964564355.1 uncultured Bacteroidales bacterium
AAGGTTTTTTATTTTTTTATTCCGTACGTGAAAAGGTGAGTTCGGGGTGGGGTTGTTTTCTATTGATATTTATGACCTACGGACAAGAGCAGTGAAAAGTTCATTGGTTCACTTGTTCATTAGTAAAATATAACTTTTCCAAAGTTTTAAACTTTGGAAAAGGTGAATTGGTTCACTTGTTCATTAATACCTAATGATAAGACAATACAAATATATAGTTTTTTGATAGATTGGAGGAAAAATAGTCGTAAGTATATAGTCGTAAGTCGATAGAAAAATAAAAAGCTTAACCGCAAAGGAACACAAAGGATTATTCACAAAACAATTTAATTCAAAGGAGTTCATGAATCGCTACGCTTATTTTTCGCAAAGTAACACAAAGTTGAAATGAGTAATTGATTGCGTAGCATTAAACAAATAAATACTTTATAAACCGTGGGGAAAAATTAATAGATGCTTCGACTTCGCTCAGCATGACAAATCATTTATACCGATTTAGGTTCCTAAAAAATTCAATCTTAATAAATCCTAAATGATTCGTTAACTATAATTAACAAAGGATTAATACTAATATTATAAATGGTTGGTTTCTTTTAATCATGTTTTATTTACTCATTAAATATAACCCTTAATTATAAATTTAAGTTATGAAAAAATCAATTGGTATTAGAGTTATTAATAGTATTCAATATTGTTAATGCACAGAGGTATAATACAAAAAACGGTACAATTAAATTCATTTCTGAGACACCTTTAGAAAATATAACAGCAGTTAACAGGCAGGTTTATTCTACGCTTGACATTTCTTCGGGTGATTTTGATTTTAAAGTTCTTATGAAATCATTTGAGTTTGAAAAGCAGCTAATGCAGGAGCATTTTAACATAAAATATGCTGAATCAGACAAATATCCGGAGGCAACTTTTAAAGGGAGAATTTCAAATCTTTTGAATATTGATTTTAGTAAAGATGGTAGTTATTCTGCAATTATTGAAGGGGAGCTGTTTATTCACGGTGTTACGCAAAAGGTCTAGCAAATTGGGTATTTTGAAGTTGAAAACGGAAAAATCACCGGGTAGTCAATTTTCCATATAATATTACAGGATTTTAATATCAGAATTCCTGATGATAAAGTTTATCAAATAGCTCAATGTATTAAGCTAAATGTGGAAGTGCTGTTAAATAAGTGAATAACGAATAGTGAATAGGTTCTTTTAAATTATTAATTTTGTCATTAATATTTACTACTAAATACTAATGGCTATTGAATGTAATATTTGTCCGGGGAAATGCAATGTAAACAGGGCAGAGAAAAGGGGCATATGTGGATGTTCGGACAAGGTAAAGGTTAATATTTACCAGCTTCATTATGGTGAAGAGCCTGTGATAAGCGGAAGCAATGGAAGCGGAACGATATTCTTTTCGGGCTGTAACCTGGGATGTGTTTTTTGTCAGAACTATACTATCAGCCAGCTTGGTAATG
The DNA here is from genome assembly GCA_964564355.1 of uncultured Bacteroidales bacterium. Taxonomy (GTDB): domain Bacteria; phylum Bacteroidota; class Bacteroidia; order Bacteroidales; family JAGODS01; genus CAZMDE01. Next base: position 1,482 of record CAZMDE010000059.1, read on the forward strand.
GAAGTGAATACAGCATAGATGAGCTGAGCAAAATGATGCTGTCTCTGCAGGCAAAAAAGGCTCATAATATTAATCTTGTGACTCCCACACATTTCACTCCCCAGATAAAGGAAGCTATAATTGCTGCAAAACAAAATGGATTGACCATCCCGATAGCCTGGAACACGAATGCTTATGAGGAGGTTGATACACTGAAAACTGTTGAAGGTTTAGCTGACATTTATATGCCTGATTTTAAATATTTCAATCGGGATATGTCTTTTAAATATTCGGGTGCAAAGGATTATCCTGACAAGGCTAAAGAAGCTATAAAGGAAATGTTCAGGCAGGCGGGACATTTAAAAGTTAAAAATGGCATAGCTTATAAAGGTTTGCTGATACGTTTGCTTGTTTTGCCGGGAAATCTGAATTCTGTTGAGCTTATCATAAAATGGATTAATGATAATATTGGTAATGAAACGTTTATAAGTCTTATGGGACAATATTATCCTGCGCATAAGGCAAATAATTTCAAAGAGCTGAGCAGGGGGATTACTTCGAGGGAATATGAATTTGCGAGTGAACAATTAGAGAAATACGGGTTTGAGAATGGCTTTCTACAGGATATAAGCTCTGACCCGGGCTGGACTCCTGATTTTGAAATTAGCGAAGAGCGATGAGCGTCATTAATACCGATAGGGTAAAATAAGTTATTTATAAAGCTTATATTGCTCGTAATTAATACTCCTTTGATATATATTACACATTTTCGACTTGTTTTTCAGCTTAATTGTAATAATTAAACCTGCAAAAGAGTACCAGTCTTTTGTTTTTGAATTGCCACGCTGTAAGCCAGTATGGTTTATCTGCTGATCATTAACGGGTAAGGAGCGGTCGCTGAGCACTGCAGACAAAGAGCCGCTTTCAGAAGCTAATATTTTAGTATCAGCATATGTAGAGCTGACATCATCAATGTAATCAGTAAAAGTTTTTCTCAACCCCCATTCGAGTCCGATAGAAATAAATTTGCTTAAGTTGAATTTAAATCCGACACCGAAAGGAATGGCTAAGTTAGAAAGAGAATATTTTTGTCTGTCAGGATAGGCAGATGTTCCCTGACCTTCAGTTCCCAGTGGCTGAAGGTCATAAGTATGACCATTATATTCTGCTTTAGGATTAAAATAAAAAACAGAAAAGCCTGAGAATATATATGGAGTGAAAGGATAATCCATATTACCCGGCACATATTTCATAAAATTCAATTCAATTTGATTAGATAATTCAAGCACAGGTGACTTAAAGCTTAAATTACGGTCAACATTAAATTTGACATTGGCATCATTACCTTCCAGTGTACCGTAGGAAGCAATCAGCTTATAGGCAAAGCGGGGATTAAAATTATAGCGGTATAATATTCCGAATGCGAGAGCAGGCAGAGCAAAATGTTTCTTAGGATTCAAGTCACCTAAATAGTAAGATGTTCCACCAAAAACACCTATCTCAGAGCGTTGTGAAAATACATTCAGGGTAATGATTAAAGCGCATGAAAATATTAAGGTTCTTTTCATTAAATGAAAATTCATTTAAAGACTTTAAACGTTACAAATACAAATATATTTTAAAAAGATATAAGCACTTACAAACAACTATCAGGACATTTAACAATAAAATGTTAAAATAACTCTTGTAATAAAATCAGAACAGAGGAATAACAAATCTACCGCCTGACAGCTTATAATAAAAGGTCACTAAGACATACATGTATGAATCCATTTTGCGGGGGTCTCCTCTTTGTTGTCCCGGGGCAGTTATTTTCCAATTCAACCAACCATAGTCTTTTTTATGAGGATTACCAAACCATACAGCTTTGTCACCTTTTTTAATTTTAAGATATTTATCATCAAAATACCTGGTGCTGCAATCGTCTATATAGTCAGTAAAAGTCTTATAAAGACTATATTCTATACCTATTGAAGTGTTTTTACCGATACCGTATTTAAAGCCAATACCAACAGGAATTGTGAATTGAAGCTTGGAATATTTATTTAAAGTAGGCACTAAACCTTGTCCTTCTGTAGATAAAGGTTCCAAGGCATACCATTTGTCATCACCCTTTGGATTATCATCACTTTTTACATATTTAGCCTTAGGGTTAAAATAAAATCCACCTGCTCCAAAAAACAAATAGGAAGCGATTTTTATGTTTTGCCATCCTTTTACTCCCTGTATATCATACTTATGCCCTTCCCGTTCACGAATAATAAAGAATTCCATCTGACTGTGGAGCTGAAGGATAGAAGTGCGGAAGCTTAAATTTCGATGATTTCTGAATTTTTCTAAAGTGTAAGCATCATTACCGCTTAACCAACCATAAGATAAAGAAGTTTTTAAATCAACACTGGGTCCGAGCTTATATAAGAATCCTAAGTTCATTACAGGTCTGATAGACGGAAAATCAAAGTCCAGAATACCGTATGTGCCTATATTGTTAGCACCTCCGAGGTCTCCCAAAAAATTAGAAGCACCCAGGCTGATAAAAACTTCCCTTCGGTAACGTTTCCATCCCTGGGAGTAAGATTGGATTTCTGTTAATATTACTAAACTCAGGGTAATAAACAGAATCAGATAAAACTTTTTGATAAAACTCATATGCCTTGAGTATAAAAATTACATAATGCAAAGATAATAAATTATAATCTAATTCAAAGAAATAATTAATTTCTTAAGTCAAGACCCCACATTAATTTATTTCTGATAGTGGAAAAGAAATTCGAGTCCGGGATGCTGATTAAATTTATTTTGAAATCCTGTTTAGATATTACAAGTTCGACAGAAGTGTCAACAATAACAGAACGTGAATCCAGACCTACGAGGATGTTTTTAATATTAGATTTGACCTTTAATTTTATTATGCAATTATCAGGAATAATAATAGGGCGAACAGTCAAATTATGAGTAGCGATAGGAGTAATAACAAAATTTTGAGAATCGGGAGTAATAATAGGACCACCGCAACTTAAAGAATAGCCTGTAGACCCTGTTGGCGTAGCAATAATTAATCCATCTGCCCAGTAAGAGTTTAAGAAATCATCATTAACATATGCATAGATATGTATCATTGAAGAGGGGTCGAATTTTTGAATAGTAAACTCATTAAGGGCGAAATTGTCATTTGCGAACAAATTGGATTTTGATTCCAGCTTTATAAGAGTTCTTTCATCAATTGCATATTTTTTATTGATGATTTTATCAAAAGCAGATTCAAAATCTTCTTTGGATATGCTTGAAAGAAAGCCGAGCCTGCCGGTGTTAATGCCTACAATAGGAATTCCTGAATCCCTGATGAGAGGAATTGAATTCAGCAAAGTACCGTCACCGCCAATACTAAACAGAAAGTCAATTTTCCCGTTAATATCTTCAAATGTATTAAAAACAGGTATTTGCTGCTGAAAGGTTAAATTTTCATTAAGATATTTATAAAAAGGCTCATATATTAAGAGTTCAACATTACGGGCTTTGAGAGCAGTGACAAGCTGCTGGACATATTCTGAAAGGTTGTTTTCAGCAGGTCTTCCGTATAGTCCGATTATCATAGAAACATCTGTTAGTTATTTAAACTTTTTCAATAAATCTTTTGCAGCATCTTTATGAACAGCTATATCCATTATTTTAAGCTTAATATAGTCCTCATTTAAAAAATAATAACCGAATTCTTTAGCATTAGCGTCATTATTTCTTGAGCCGGAACCGGAATCTTTTATCAGGTACCAATCTTTTCCGTCCTTTTCAAGGTAACCTACCAGGTGCACTCCGTGGTCATCTGTAGTAGTATTGTTGGAAAATCTAAACTGGCGGGCATTATCGTCAATATAAGATGAGGGTATATCATAGGTTGGTATCATACCAACCTGTTTATCCCTGCTGAAACCAGGCTCGGATATGTCTCCTCCGAGAGCTATAGTGAATCCGTTTCGAATAGCATATTTTATTGTTTTCATAAAATCTTCCACAGGGACATTGAAGTAATTCTTGTCATGCCACCAGTTATCCTCAACTTCATATTCCACTTTTTTCCAGAAAGGTTCCTGCATATAAGACAATAAATCTACATAATCATCCATTTTTAACTTAAGAACATCTGACAGATACTGCCTGGGAGTATATTTTTTCCCATCTATAGTAATTTCTGCTGGAGGCTCTCCCAGATAGTTATTAAGAATTGCTTTGATTGTTGACAATGCTTCAGCTTCATTCCAGTTGTTATCTCTTTTTACTGATTGGAGATAAGAGTTCATTTCAGTGTATAATAAAGTATGATTGTGGAATTTTTCTCCATGAGCTTTGCCGGTATAAGCAGTAGAAGGGACTATACCGTATTGTTTATATATCCTGGTGACAGCATTGCCTTCGGAACCCTGGGCAAAAACAGAATTTCCTCTTGCTTTTATGAAACCTCTTGCTTTTTCGACATATTCCCAATACACTGTAAACATTTCAGAAAGCTTTACCTCTTGTTTTGTCAGCCTGAAAATTTCTGATTCATAAAACGAAGTAGATGAAAAATCCCAGCAGGAACCTGTATTTCCCTGTGAAATTGGTTTGTTATGCCACTGTGATTTATAGAGGTCGTATTTAGTCGGCAAATCAATCCCGGTAAAATCCATCTCAAACACCTTGTTAACCTTAGCAGGTTCGTTAACAGCTTCAACAGCCTGGGCATCTTTCATTATGGATTCATAATAAAAACCTTTGCCTTTTTGAATTTCTTTGAATAAGGATTTATCCTTTTTTTCATTTTGTGCATATACCTGAATACAAAAAAGCAATGCTGCCAGAATTGATGTGATTCTTTTCATTTTAAATAATTTAATTTTTACCTAAGACCTACGACTATATACTTACGACTATGTTTATATAAAATCAATATGATTCTTAGAAGTTATTTTTTCACAATAATGACATAAGAGCTTAAGTTCGGCTTTATCAATTACTTTGAAATTTGTAGTGATTTTCTCCTGGTTAGTTATGCAGTTAGGATTAAAGCATTTTACAATGCCAATAGCAGTATCAGGTATTTTAACCTGTTTCTTTTCAACCACTTCAAAATTCTTAATGACAATTAAAGTAGCAGTAGGAGCTACAAGTGCGATTTTATTAATATCAACGCTTTTGAAGAATTTATTACGAACTTTAATTATGCCCTTCTTGCCATATTTTTTACTGTCAAGATTTGTGCCAAAAAGCAACTGATTATCACAATCTTCAAGGTTAAGAATTTTAATAACATGGAAAACCATATTAGAAGGGATATGGTCAATAACTGTTCCATTCTCAATTGCTGATACTATAAGCTCTTTTCTGATAATTTCTTTTTGTTTCATTTTATTCCTAATATTGAAGTTAATAATGCCTGCCTAACATAGACTCCGTTTAATGCCTGCTGGAAATAGTAAGCCATAGGGTTGTTGTCTACATCTACATCTATTTCATTTACTCTTGGCAGGGGATGCAATATTTTAAGGTTCTTTTTTGCATTTGCAAGCATTTCATTTTTTAAAATATATGAATTTTTAACTTTTTCATATTCTATCGGATCAGCAAACCTCTCTTTTTGAATACGTGTCATATATAAAATGTCAACTTTGGGAATAATTTCTTCAAGAGAAGTGTATTCGTTGAATTTTAATTTTTTATCTGATATGTACTTTTTAACAGAATCAGGTAACTTAAGTTCGGGCGGAGATACTAAATGATAAGTGCAATTATAATTTGTGAGAGCGATTGTCAGAGAGTGAACGGTTCTTCCATATTTCAAATCCCCAACAAATGCAACTTGCAGATTATTAAGCTTACCCTGTGTCTTCCTGATTGAGTATAAATCAAGCAGGCATTGAGTAGGATGCTGGTTAGCACCGTCACCGGCATTGATAATAGGAACATCGGATACTTCGCTGGCAAAACGTGCACTTCCTTCTTTAGAATGGCGCATAACAATAAGGTCAGAATAATTGCTTACCATTTTTATTGTATCCTTAAGGGTTTCGCCTTTCTGAACGCTTGTGCTTGAAGTGTCAGAAAATCCGACAATTTTCCCTCCTAAACGGTTTATAGCGCTTTCGAAGCTGAGCCTGGTCCTTGTTGAAGGTTCAAAAAACAGCAATGCTATAACATAACCTTCAAGGATTTTTTGAGTTGGATTTTTTTCAAATTTCTCGGCTAAATCAAGTATTCTTAAATATTCCTCTTTTGAGTAATCATTTATTGATACTAAGCTTTTGTTTTTCATTTCCTGAGAGTTTAATAGGGTACAAATATATTAATAAAAAGGCGACTTAAAAGTCGCCTTTATTTTTTATTTACAGCAAGAACAATCTTTTGTTGTCACAAGCTTTTTTTCAAGCAGAAAATCTTTTAATACCTGACAGAAATCCGGCTCACCTATCTCCTGCAAATCGTATCCAACCTTAACAGTAGGTTTAGATATTTTAACTATTCTTGTTAAATCTATCGGAGTAGCAATAACAACAACATCGCATGGAGTATTAGCAATAGTTTTTTCAAGGTCTTTGATTTGCTGTTCACCATATCCCATAGCTGGTAAAAGAGTTCCAATATTAGGATATGTTTTAAAAGTTTCTGTAAGCTTACCTACAGTATAAGGACGCGGGTCAACAAGCTCGGAAGCACCGAATTTTCTCGCTGCAACAACTCCTGCACCAATTTTCATTTCTCCGTGAGTGAGAGTTGGACCGTCTTCTATCACCAATGCTTTCTTGCCTCTTATTAATTCAGGGTTATCAATAGTTAACGGAGATGCTCCATCAATAACAATAGCTTTAGGATTAACCTTTGCAATATTATCTCTTACTATTTGTATGTTTTCCGGTGACGAACTGTCAATTTTATTTATTACCACAACATCAGCCATTCTCAATGAAACTTCTCCGGGATAATATGATAATTCATGTCCCGGACGATGAGGGTCAACAACTGTTACTGACAGGTCTGCTTTGTAGAAAGAGAAATCATTATTTCCTCCATCCCATAATATAATGTCACATCCATCAGGATCATTTTCTGCTGCTCTTAATATAGCTTCGTAATCAACTCCTGCATATATAACATTTCCTCTAACAACATGTGGTTCGTATTCTTCCATTTCCTCAATGGTGCATTTATGCTTTTTCAGGTCTTCAATAGTAGCAAATCTCTGAACTTTCTGCTCATTCAAATCACCATAAGGCATCGGATGGCGAATAGCTACAACCTTTAAACCATATTCCATCAATATCTCGATAATTCTTCTTGAAGTCTGACTTTTTCCGCAACCTGTTCTGACTGCGCAAACAGAAATTACAGGCTTTGTGCTTTTAACCATAGTGCTGCCAGGTCCCAGAAGCATGAAATTAGCACCTGCTGCATTGATTTGAGCACTTATATTCATTACGCGCTGATAAGGTACATCGCTGTATGCAAAAACACAGGTTTCCACATCAAGCTCTTTAATAAGTTTTGTTAAATCATCCTGAACATAAATAGGAATTCCCTGTGGGTATAGCTCTTCACCGGCTAATTCTTTAGGATATTTTCTTCCTGCAATGTCGGGTATTTGAGCTGCGGTAAATGCAACTACATTATACTCTTTATTTCCCCTGAAATAAGTATTAAAATTATGGAAATCTCTTCCTGCTGCTCCTACGATTATTACATTTTTCTTTTTCATATATTAATTAATTTGTGGATTTATTCTGTTAAAAATAGTTGTTAAAAAGTTTTGCAAAAATATTAGTTTAAACAACTGTTGCAAATTTATTTTTAAATATTTGATAATAAAACGGTTAATTTTTGATATAAAAGCACATTATTAAGGCGTTTTCTTCAGCAATTAATTATATACAAAATAGAGGTAATCAAATTAATATAACAAATTTTATGTTAAATTCCTGCAAAAAATGGATTGATACTGATTTAAATCAAGATCCAAATAATCCTAAAGATGCTCCGTTAGAAGCAATTCTGCCTACTACACAGGCTGGGATGGGCTATGCTTTTGGAGGAGACCTTTCTTATGCTGCTTTACAATGGATGCAGCAAATTTGCGGTATTAATGCACAAAATATTGATTATGATAGATATTTATATAAATCCTCTGATGTAGATAATGTTTGGAATTATGCATTATATGCTGGAGTAATGGAAGATTTGAATAATATAATTATTAAAGCTAAATTTCAAAATTCTCCTGTTTATGGAGGAATAGCTAAGGTTTTGATGGCTCTTTCTATAGGAACTATTACATATTTGTGGGGTGATGTTCCCTATACTCAGGCTTGGCAAGCCCCAAACAATATGACACCTGTATTTGATAAACAGGAAGATGTTTATTCTGCAATAAATAAATTATTAGATGAAGCTATTTCGGAACTTTATAAAGAAAGTAAATATAGCCCTTCATCTGATGATATAATTTATGGTGGTGATACTGTTAAATGGAGAATGGCAGCTTATACTTTAAAAGCATGCTATGCTATACATCTTTCAAAAGTTGCTCCAATAACTACATATATTAATGCACTTAACTATCTGAATAAAGGTTTTAAAAGAAATGATGATGACCTTGCTTTTAAATTTGGCAATGCAGAAAATAATTCTAATCCTCTTTATCAGTTCTATTATAATAGAAGAAATTTTCTCATGGGGTCATATTTTGTTGATAGTTTGCTTGCAAAGTATAAAGATCCTAGACAATTTGTTTATACAGATACTATATACTATTATGATTCTCCGGGTTATCTGAATGGGGCTTTACCTGGACAAGGAGCTCAGGTTGCCTGCGCAAATGGTTTTGATTTTACTTCTCCTAATTCTCCTGTTACTTTTGTTAGTTATGTTGAGCTTAAATTTATTGAAGCTGAATGCAAATTTATGACTGACGATCCCTCAGGAGCTGCAGATGCTTACAATGATGCTGTAAAAGCTTCTCTTGCAAAGTTCGGAGTTAGTGATGCAGCTTGGGAAGCCCAATATGCCAATGAAAACAGTGGAACTATTTCATTAAAAAAGATTATGTATCAGAAGTATTTTGGACAATTTTTGCAAAT
>CAZMDE010000060.1:0-10466 GCA_964564355.1 uncultured Bacteroidales bacterium
CTAAATATATTAATGATGTTGAATCAAATGTATTATATTCTATAATTAACAAGCAACCCAAAAGAGCTGATTTATATTGGTTCATTCATGTCAATATTCTCGATATTCCAAGATCAATGGAATATAAAGTAACTCAACTTATCCCCGGAGTCCTTAACAGGATAGACTTCAATATAGGTTTTAAGGTTAATCCCAGAATTAATCTTTATTTCAGACAGGTTGTTGAGGAAATGGTTAAAAACAATGAATTGGAACTGCTTAGCCGCTATGAATCGCTCAGAAAACATGGTATTATGGGGGATTTCAAATTCATTGTAATTGACAGGATTCAGAATTATGACTTTGACTTTAAACCCTCTGAACAATTCATTATTGATATTTATGAAATATTAAAGCGACTTGCAATTTCAGAAATCCGCGCCTTCGGGCTAGATACAAGCAACATCCACTACGAAAAAGTTCCTTTGTTGTTTGATAAAACGCAGTCAATGGAATTGGTTAGGAAAGAATGAACATTGTGTCGTATTGGTTGCTAAATATTTATTATTAATTACCTAATGTCCGTAAGATTAAAACACCAGCGGAATATCAAATTAAGTCTAAGTGGATTAATTATTACACTTGGCATAATTTACGGCGATATTGGAACTTCCCCATTATATGTGTTTAAAGCTATTGTTAATGGTGGAATAAGAATAGACAATGATTTTATTTTAGGTGCTTTGTCTTGTATTATCTGGACTTTAACATTACAGACAACCGTAAAATATATAATAATCACTTTAAAAGCAGATAACAAAGGTGAAGGTGGTGTTTTTTCTCTCTTCGCCTTATTGAGACGCAAAGTCAGATGGGCTTATATTTTTGCTATAATTGGTGGTAGCACTTTGCTTGCTGATAGCGTTATTACTCCTTCTATTACTGTTGTATCAGCTGTTGAAGGACTAAAATTAATCAATCCCGGCATCCAGGTTATTCCTATTGTTCTGATAATAATTGCAATACTTTTTATTGTTCAACAATTCGGTACTAATTTCTTAGGCAAATCGTTCGGTCCTTTGATGTTTATATGGTTTCTAATGTTAGGCGTTTTAGGCACTTCCCAGGTCTTGCAAAATCCAGTAGTGTTCAAATCTATTAACCCTTATTATGCTTATGAATTTCTGACTCAATATCCGGGGGCATTCATTTTGCTTGGTGCTGTTTTTCTTTGCACAACCGGTGCTGAAGCCTTATATTCTGACCTTGGTCATTGCGGAATAGCTAACGTCAGAATATCATGGATCTATGTTAAAACTTGTCTTGTGCTGAATTATTTAGGACAGGGTGCTTGGGTATTAAGCCACTCTGATTTAATAGTGCCTGATATAAACCCTTTTTTCTCAATTATGCCGAAATGGTTCCTTATGACAGGAATTATTATATCAACTTTTGCCGCAGTAATTGCCAGCCAGGCATTAATTAGCGGTTCTTATACTTTAATCAGCGAAGCTATTCAGCTTAATATTTGGCCCAAAGTTAAAATTAACTACCCTACTAATATCAAAGGTCAAATGTATATCAGCAGCACCAACTGGGTTTTATTCCTTTGTTGTGTTTTTGTAATTTTATTTTTTCAGAAATCTTCAAACATGGAAGCAGCCTATGGACTTTCTATAACAATTACTATGCTGATGACAACCTTCCTTATGATGTTTTATCTGTATTACAGAAAACGAAATATTTTGCTTATTGTATTATTTATGATAACATATCTGTCTATTGAGGGTTCTTTCCTTATTGCCAATCTCCATAAATTCCAAAATGGTGGATGGTTTACTATATTATTAGCTGGTATTTTGTTTGCTATTATGTATGTTTGGTATAATGGAAGAAGAATTAAAAATAGATTTATTAAATATGTAAAAACTAAAGATTACGAATCAATTCTTGTTGACCTACATAAAGATGAAAGCATTACCAAATTCGCTTCCAACCTTGTTTATTTCACCAGAGCTAAATATATTAATGATGTTGAATCAAATGTATTATATTCTATAATTAACAAGCAGCCCAAAAGAGCAGATTTATACTGGTTCATCCATATTAATATTCTCGACGAACCCAGGCCTATGGAATACAAAGTTACAAAACTTATACCTGGTGTCCTTAACAGGGTAGACTTTAATATTGGTTTTAAGGTTAACCCAAGAATAAATCTCTATTTCAGACAGGTTGTTGAAGAAATGGTTAAAAACAATGAATTGGAACTTCTAAGTCGTTATGAATCGCTCAGAAAACATGGTATTATGGGAGATTTCAAGTTTATTGTAATTGATAGAATCCAAAATTATGACTTTGATTTCAAACTTTTTGAGCAATTTATAATAGACATTTATGAAATTATTAAACGGGTTGCAATATCTGAAATCCGTGCCTTCGGTCTCGACACTAGCAATATACACTATGAAAAAGTTCCATTGCTGTTTGATAAGGTACAACCTATGGAATTAGTTAAAAAACAATAATAAAAACATAATTTTTTATTTTTTAATATTCCATCACATTAATATATATTTGGCTAAATCCAAACATCCCTAAAAAACTCTCAGTTTAATTCAATATAAATAAGTATTATACTAAACTGCTAACAAGACAAATGATTTCTTTGTGTGTCTTTGTGTGTTTCTTTCTTTGTGTTTCTTTGTGTTATAGCTTTTTTCAATTTTTTTATTTTGAATATCTTGTTAGCAGGTTAGTATTATATTATATATAGATTTATTATTTGTTTCATTTTGCATTCTACATTATACTCCTGTCAATACTTTTAGTAATTATCCTTTCTCATATAATAGTTCTGAATTACAAATTTGTTAGTAATTTGAAATTAATTTTCTTTCCGCAATTAAAATTATTCTATTTTTGCAGCGGAGAGATGGCAGAGTGGTCTATTGCGGCGGTCTTGAAAACCGTTGAGGGTAATACCTCCGGGGGTTCGAATCCCTCTCTCTCCGCAAAAATCCTCACCCCTACCCTTTCCTGATAACTGGTGAGGGAAACAAAGAAATAATCTCATGCTGGAAAACATAAACATAGAAAACATTCTGTTTCTTGACATTGAAACTGTCCCGCAGTTTGCTGAATATAATCTGCTTCCTGATAATCTGAAAAGATTGTGGAATAAAAAAGCTGAACGTTTAGCTATAAAAGAAGAAGATACTCCTGAAATATTATACGAGAGGGCAGGCATTTACTCTGAGTTTGGTAAGATAATATGTATTTCAGTTGGCTATATTAAAGAATCAACTTTAAAAATTAAGTCTTTTTATGGACATGACGAAAGCAAGCTTCTTAATGAATTTATACAGCTTCTGAATAAATATTATAAGAGTCCAAACTGCCTGCTTTGTGGCCATAATGCTAAAGAATTTGACTATCCATATATATCAAGAAGAATAATTATTAATAATCTTAAGCTTCCCGCAATTCTTGATATCGCATCAAAAAAACCTTGGGAAATCAGTCATCTCGATACTATGCAGTTATGGCGCTTCGGCGACTTCAAAAGCTATACATCTTTAGACCTGCTGACTACTATTCTTAATATTCCTACTCCTAAAAACGATATTGAGGGCAGCGATGTTGCAAATGTTTACTGGAAGGAAAATGATATTGAAAGGATTGTCACATATTGCCAAAAAGATGTTATTGCAGTTGTTCAGTTAATCCTCAGATATCAGGGTAAACAATTAATTAATGAAGAAAACATTATATATGCTTAATCCATTTTTTCTTGCAACAAACTAAGAATATATTTAATAATATTATTGAACAACTATCTTCTTTACTTGTATTCCATCTCTGCTTATTAATCTTACATAATACATACCTTTTGATAAAGCAGATAAATCAATATCATTAGTAATACTACCTGAAAATAACTGATTATAAACTTCCTGTCCTTTAATATCTGTAATATTTATATTTACAGAATTATCAATTCCTGTTAATGATAAAGTAAAAACTCCATTAGAAGGATTTGGATAAATCATAAAATTATCAGGACCTGTTACTGCAGAAAGCTTTAATTGTTCAGTCATTCCTGTAGTTTTAAAAGCATCTACTTCTACGGAATAGGGTGTCTGATTAATTCCGCTACAAAGCACTTTTACCTGCCATGAATACCAAGAGCCTTGTTTTAACCATAATAAATCGAAAGAAGTGGAGGATAACTTTCTGTATTTCCAGTAATACTTATTATCCATCAAACAATATCTTATTTTATAAGTTGCTTTAGGTACTATACTTGTCCAGCTTAAAAAAGCTGAATTATTCATCACATTATTATGAGTAAGGTTTCTGGCTTTGGGACATATTGCCTCTTGTGTTGTAAAGAAACTGTTTGGAATATATCCTAAATTATTAGATTTTGTTCCGCACCATGCTTTAACTGTCCACCTGTATTTAGTATTATTTTCGAGTATTGAAAACGTTGCTGTAGTATCTGAAGTTACTCTATATAAATAATGAAAATCATATGAATTATCAGAGTTTATTTTCGCTACCCTTACTATATATAATTGATCCGGTGTGTTTGAAGTCCAGCTTAAGACAACCTTCCCCGGTTCATTTATTATAACCTTAGGGTCAGAAACCTGCGAACATATATCCGGTATATATAAAATAACTGTATTTGAGATCACAGAAGAGCCGAATGTAGTTGTGATTACATAATACCTTCCAACTGCAGCAGCATCATAAATTATATCTGTTGCACCTTCTATAAGCGTATCATTTTTATACCATTGGTAGTTTGAAGATAGAAGACCGCCATTTGCAGTTAATCGAATAATATCACCCAGTGTAAAGCTAATAGGACCAATAGGAGTTATATTGATTTGAAGCTGAGAAATAGTAACATCAACCGTGTTTGATTGTTTAACACATCCATTGTTAGTTATTATTACATAGTAATTACCTGATTCGTTTACTCTAAATGTATTAGAATTTTGTCCAGTCAAAATTTGTCCATTCTTGTACCACTTATAAGAATTACCCATTACTTCAGTTGCTGTTAAAACAGTATCCATGCCAAATTTTAAAGTGACTGGACCTACAGGGGTAATATTTGCATCAGTATTAATTACTGTTACAGTTAATGAGCCTGTTACTTTCGAGCAATTATTTAAGCTTATTGAAACAGAATATTCACCAGACTGTATAGCAGTATAATTAAAATTAGTTGCTCCCTGAATGTCAAAACCATTCATTTTCCATTGATAATAATATATATTAGTCACAGCCGGATTTAATGTTACTGAACCACCTGCACAGAATGTAGTTGAACCATTTGCATTTATGCCAGCTTGAGGTATATCCGTAACAGTTACTGTTATTGAACCTGATTGTTTTGAACAACTATTGAGAGAAAGAGTAACAGTATAATTACCCGATTGAGTAACAACATAATTAAAATTAGTAGCTCCGGGAATGTTATTACCATTCATTTTCCATTGATATGAATATATATCAGATACTGTTGGATTCAATGTAACTGAACCACCTGAACAGAATGTTGTTGAACCATTTGCATTTATTTCTGCAATCGGTACATTTGAAACTACAACTTCTATTGAACCGATTCTGACACTGTCGAGAGCATCTGTAACAGTAACATTATAAGTAACAGTTTGAACTGGTTGGTCGATAAATGAATAAGTATTCCCAACATCAACAGGGCTCCAGTTATATTCATAAGGTGTTTTTCCGCCGGCAACACTTACCTGAATTGTTGTTGTTTCATCAAGACATATTTGCTTAGGGTTTGCAGAGATATTCGTTATAGTTAAATTTTCTATTATCGGTGGATCAAGCTTTACAATGTTTGATGTATTTGAACATCCATTATTGTCAATTACAGATACACTAAATAATCCTGTTGGTATTGCTTCAAATGTTGAATTTGTTGCATCTGGAATAAGTACATTATTTTTATACCATTGGTAAGTTGTGATTATACTTATTGAATTTGCTTTCAGAACAACTGACTCAACATTTAAAGGTCCTGTTGGCGAAATAATTACCGTAGGTAAGGGGTTTACAGTAATAATAACGGGTTTAGAAGTAACTATGGAATCAGAGCCAGTTATTACTACTGTATAAGAACCTGATTGATTTACAGTGTAAGAATCGTTAGTAGCATTGTTAATGTCAACTGTATTTTTTTTCCATTTATAATAAAAATTGTTACCTTTATTTGCGTTTAATAAAACTGTATTCCCTTCGCAGATTGATATCGGTCCTGCAGGGCTTATTGTGGCATGTGTTAAATATTTTACTCTTTCAATTTTAGTTGTCGTAGCTGAGGAAAAGCAAGTGCCTTTTATACCAAGGCTTACCTTTTTATTTCCTGTTGCAGTCCATACAACTTTATATGGTCCAGAGCCTTTTCCAATATATGTAGCGCCATCAAAATTCCATGTAAAAACAGCATTTGATGAGGCTGCACCGGTAAAGGTTATTATTGCAGTATCACCAACCTGTACTGTTTTTGGCTCTATGTTGAATGTTGATGTTGGTGGTCCGATTCCATCAATATCAAAGCATAATGAGAATCTTTTTTTTGAATTGGATGAATTATATGTAAATGACTGTGTTGTTGACTGGGCTAGCTTATAATATTTTGAAAGCAAAGAATCCATTAAGTAAATGCTTGTCTTTGCAGGGAAATTATTTATACTGTCCGCTTTAATAATAAAAAGTCCGTTTTCGTCTACAGGAGACTGAACTCCTAATTTCACAAGTTTATCAGTTGTTAATGTTGGTAAGCCATTAATTGCAATATTAACACCGGGAATTAATGAATATATATTCGGACTATTACCTGAGTTCATAAGCTTTATTGCGTCATACAAATAATCATATCCGTCTGTAGCATTATTTGTAAAATATACTACGGTTTCATCTACCAGATTGTTTTTAGTATTCTTTAAGCTTAATCGTAATTTAGGTTCAGTTTTCTGGGAATAGCATGAGAAACTAATAATAAATAATGAAAAAATAAAAATCAGAAAACATTTTAAATGTATTTTGTTTATCATAACCATTTTGATTGAAGATTGTAAATATATCAGTAAATTAATAAATATAATTAGTTTACAAACCTACATCAAATTTTTCAATTGTTAACATACCAAATAAAAAAAAATTAAAATTCACTCTGCACTTGTTGGTACAAAATATTTTCAGAGGAAATATAATACATTATATATATTTAAAATAAAAGGTTCATAAAATTTTATAATTATATATAAAATAAATGATATGACTATTACAAAATCATAAATTTGCATTCGATTTCAACTTTGAATTTTTAATTGTAATTAATGGAAAAAGACTGGGTAAAAGTCTACAGTTCTCAATATCAGCACAAGGTAGAAATAATGAAATCTATTCTTGATGAAAATGATATAGAAAGTGTGATTCTTAATAAGCAGGATTCTTCTTACCTGTTTGGAGTAATTGAATTGTATGTTGAAGCTACAGATGTTATTAAAACAAATCAAATAATTTACTCTAATGAAAATAAATAATTTCCTATTAAGAACTATTACAGGTTTGCTTTTCGTAGTTTTGGTCATTGGTTCCATTCTGCTTAACCAATATGTCTTTGGAGGGCTTTTCTTAATTTTTACAATATTAGGGATGGATGAATTTTACAGACTGGTAGAAAATGATAAAGTAAAACCACAAAAAATATCAGGTATTATTACTGGAGCATTAATTTATATCTGTTTATTTACAATTTACGATTTTGGTTTTAATTTATTTATACTGCTGGCTCTCTTATTTCCTGTAATTATATTTGAGCTTTTCAGAAAAAAAGAAAATCCTGTTATAAATATTTCGGTGACTTTATTTGGAATAATATTTATTGCAATACCGTTTGGAATGCTCAACCTGTTATATTCTCCTGATTTTATAATTTCTAAATACCCCGAACTTCTGCTTGGTTTCTTCTTAATAATTTGGCTTTATGATACTGGAGCATATATTTTTGGCAATTTGTTTGGCAGACATAAGATGTTTGAAAGAATATCTCCGAAAAAAACTTGGGAAGGTTTTGCCGGTGGTGCAATATTTTCATTACTTCTGGTGTTTATATTATCAAATTACTTTAAGTATTATAATTCATATGAATGGTTAATTTTTGCTGCAATTACTATAATATCTGCAACTTTCGGAGATTTATCAGAATCATTATTAAAAAGAAGTGTAGGTGTTAAAGATTCAGGAAAAATTTTCCCGGGGCATGGAGGTATTCTTGACAGGTTTGACTCTGTCTTTATTGCTGCTCCTTTTAGCTTTTTGTGTGCATTTATTCTTAATCTATTGAAATGACTATTGTAAAAGAAGGATACAGGACAATTACTAATTCTATCATTATGCTTATTATAATTGGTATTATTATCAATTATTATTCTCATGAGCAGAATCTGACTCATATCATTTATTATATTTTTAGTGTAATATTACTCTTATGGATTATTAGCTTCTTCAGACTTCCTCTAAGAAAATTTGTTATTAACAACAATAATATTATCAGCTCTGCTGATGGCAAAATTGTTGCCATTGAAGAAGTCCTGGAAACAGAATTTTTTAATGATAAAAGAATTCAGGTATCTGTTTTTATGTCTCCTTTAAATATTCACGCTAACTGGTATCCCGTTAGTGGTAAAGTGCTTTACTCAAAATACCAACCCGGTAAACATTTTATTGCTTTTAATCCAAAATCTTCTCTTGCAAATGAAATGACTTCTACTGTAATTGAAACTTCTGGACAACAAAAAATTCTAATCAGACAAATTGCTGGAGCTATGGCTCGCAGAGTTGTTTGCTATG
Organism: uncultured Bacteroidales bacterium; assembly: GCA_964564355.1. GTDB lineage: Bacteria > Bacteroidota > Bacteroidia > Bacteroidales > JAGODS01 > CAZMDE01. The sequence continues at coordinate 8,881 of CAZMDE010000060.1, forward strand.
CACATAAAGAAGCAGTTATTACTCAGGGCGAACAATTAGGTTTTATTAAATTAGGGTCAAGAGTTGATTTGTTACTTCCATTGGACTCAATAATTAAGGTAAAACTCAATCAAAAAGTTAAAGGATTGAAAACTGTTATTGCTACTATCAAATAGTTTTAAGTTTCAGTCACTCATCGCTATATAAGTTTATCTCGGATTTTTATAATAATCTTCCGCTTCACTTCCATAATGCATTACTGGAGATGTCTGATCCTGGTCTCCGGGTGGTGTATTACGCTTATATAATGTTATTTCCCATTGTTCATTATGCACTTCACCTATAGCTGTTGAATGTATTAGTTCATAATTATTTGTTACAAGGTCTGGTTCATAAAACACAAATCTGACATCATTTTGCATAGCTATTTTATAATAATGCCATATCTCATATGGATAAGCACTCGGTTCATGCTCACTGGTTACTATTGTGTTTGGAACTCCGTATTTTAAATATACCCTACCCCTGTCAGTTTCAAATCCTCTCTTTATTCTTGTGCTGTAAGTAGCATCCACCTTTTTAACCCTTTCAAAATAACTAAGCCACGCCTTTTCAGGCTCCTCCATGTTTCTTGCCAGCCAGAAATTATAAAAATATTGCTGCATGGTCTTAAGCTCAGCTCCTGCTATCTGAGTCTTTACAAACTCATTTTCCATCACACTTGATATCGGATACAATACATCAATATAATTTTCTAAAGAATTTCTATCAGTTATTTTCCCTGCAAATGTATTGTCAACTTCAATAGATGACATGTCTGAAAATTCCGGTTTAAAATCCGGGTTACTTCTCTGGAAGAATATTTTATTTGAAGCTAATAGCTTATTATTCTGGTCGAGCACATCTATCACAAAATTATAATTGCCTGAGGGAAGTTTTGATATATCAAACTCTGATAACAGGGCTATTACTGGTTTAGTATTATCTTTCTTTATTTTTGCAAAATCATTTAATGGTAGTTGAGTTTCAAATGATTCTATGTAATACTTAATTAAAACCTTATTTTCATTATTGTTTTGGTTATGAGCAACATTTAAATTGTTTATAATAATATCATTATTTGGTGATAACGAATTTGCCTTTTCAAAACTTAATTCAGCTTCATCATAATTGCCAAGTTTGAAGTCAATATACCCGACATTATTATATGCTTTCCAGTTATTCGGGTGTAAAGAAATTGCAACTTTATATATTTTCAGCTTTGTATATAAATTATTAATTGATTTTGCTTTACATAGCAACTCATTAATACCAAGTGTATCAGAATGCTCTGGTAAAGGGTTTTCTTTTCTCCTATCTATAATCTCCGTACTCCCAATTCCAAACTCTGATTGCTTGTTAAATTTTTCCTGTTTGGAGAAATTAACAACAAAATCTACCCTGCGAAGTGGTGCAAGCATCTTTTCGATATAAGTATAATCTACAGACATTTCTTTTATTTTTTTTTCACGTTCTTCTTTGGAAATCTCTGCTTCTATAATATTTACTATTGCACCCTTCTCTTTATAATTTGAATATTTAATTGCCTCAATAAACCCTTTTTTATC
>CAZMDE010000061.1:0-4913 GCA_964564355.1 uncultured Bacteroidales bacterium
ACATTAACCAAGAAATATGCCCCGGGGGTCCGTATGAATATCTTGCATCAATATTTTTAAATCCTGCTTTTTCAAGCTTCAGACTTATGTCGTCAATATTATAACCGTTCCTTACATGCTCTCCGATAAATGATTCATCAGATTCGGAATGAGCTTCCGAACCTCCCTTATCAGAAGGAGTTGAAATAAGCAACATAGCTCCGGGTTTTAATGATGTATTGAAGTTTTCAAATACCTTTTCATCTTCAAGTATATGCTCCATAACATCAACTGTAAGAACAAGATCAAATTTCTCTCTTTCAGCATATCTTGTCAAATCCTCTATTCTGAATGTCACATTGACCTTTCTGAGCTTTGTAAAAAAATTATTACAATCCTGAATCTGCTCTTTCATAACATCCACCCCAAGTATCTTCCAGCTTTTATCAATCGATGACAGGTAATAAGAATACTGCCCATAACCTGAACCAGCATCAAGAATTTCAATTTCGGATTTCGGATTTCGGATTTCGGATTTCAGAGCTGATACCCATCTTTTAAGTTCTTTCTTTATATGCCAGGTTCTTAATAAAAGTAAGTCAAGCAACTTATAAAACAATATCCTTAACTGAGGTGTACTGTTAAAAACCTTACCTAATTGCTTCTTTATCGGATCGTACTCCATATGGATTGTCAGATTGTCAGATTTATCAGATTATTCAGATTCATCAGATTCTTCAGATTTATCAGATTCTTCAGATTTATCAGATTATTCAGATTTATCAGATTCTTCAGATTTATCAGATTATTCAGATTCATCAAATTAAAAAAAGTTTGTGCTTTTCTCATCGCTCTTCGCTAATCACTTCTTAAGTAAATTATCAATTTTCTCAATATAATCAAGAGCATCATCAATAAAGAATTTCAAGTCAGGCATGATTCTGAGCTGATTTCTGACCTGATGCGACAGATTCAGACGGATTTCTTTGGTATTTGCAATTATCTTTTTAAGCAATTCCTCTTTATCCTTAGTGGCAAAAAGACTGAGATAAACCTTAGCTAATGAAACATCTTTAGTAACAATAACATTAGTAACAGTTATCATAGCACCGCCAAAGTGACTTCTTCCCTGCTTCTGAAATATTTCCCCAAGTTCCTTTTGAATAAGGCGTGATATTTTATTTTGTCTTGTTGTGTCCATAATTCGATTATAAGATTGGAAGATTATAAGATTATAAGATTGTTGGAATGAGATATTTCCAATAGAAGAGAATATTAACCTGATTCATTTATATAATTCCTCAAGTAGCTTATAAACGTGATTATAATAATCCTGATTAACTACACTGAATTTCTTTATTATTTTTGATTTATCAATAGTAAAAAGCTTATGAACTTTAACTATTGAATCTTCAGGCAATAAGCCATATTCAAGATTTGTATCCCGAAGTTTTAAAGAATATTTATCATTATGTTCTACACTTGTTATGACGCATACAATAACATCCTGATAGTTATGATTATAATCATCATTTGAAACTATTAACACAGGACGTTTTTTGGTTGAAGTCAAATCTGAATAAGGGAAAGGAACAAGAACTATCTCTCTTTGCTTATATACTGTCCCATTTGCTTTTTTCTTCATTTTTCCAATTATTATTGATTGAATATTCAGTCAGGTCTTCTGTAAAATCAGTCATATAAAGCTCATATTTTTCTTTATATAAAAGGTCTATTAGCTTATTCATTTTAGCCAAGAGAGCTGTATTTTTTAATAAGCTGATTTCTTCCTTAAGGCTTTTATACTCTTGATATGGAATTACTAAAGTTTTCATTTTATCTGATTTTTGCAAATTTAAATAAATTAAACAATATTGAATTGCAAAATTAATATTTTAATCTGATAACCGAGTTTGAGTGAACTCATACGCTCAGTATTGTCATGCTGAGCGTAGTCGAAGTATCTTAACAAATAATTAATCTGATGAACCTACTAATCCTTTACACAGCGCACTGCAAAACCATCCTTCTTGTCATAAGTAAACAAATCTAATTTTGCGTTATTGCTTGCCATTGAATAGTAATAAGCCCAGCTTGTACCGCCCGTTGAGGAAGTCCACCACCAGCCTGAAACACCAAGATTTACGAATACACCCTGGTAACGGTTGCCACTCGGCAAAGCCGTAAAACCTGTTTCATTTGTAGCATCGCTGTTAGGGCTGGTCCAATGAGATGTGCCGGTTTCTTTAAGTTTCCCGCCTACAAAAATAGTGCCGCCAAGATAAGTTCGCAGGTTAGTTATTTCAGCTTCAGTTGCCACATGCCAGCCTACAGGCGCTATTTTTTTGTTGTCGGACACTGCTCTCCAGTTGTAAAGATTTCCATAAATTGCGCTATTTGCCGGATTATTATCATAAACACAATATGCCCCTGTATTTGCACTTGCCCATTGTGTATTATCTGTAATATTCGATATTGCATCTCCATTGCGATATTTGGTCACTTTCAGGTTTTCACCCATCCATACCTGAGTGCCTATTTGAACCACAGAATAGTTATTACCATCTATATCCGTGCAGGCAACAAAAATAAATGTAATGGTTTGATCTTGTGTAGGAGTTATAGTAGATACAGTGCGGTAAATACCCGAAATACTTGTCAGTTTCAAAACATCACCTGTAGTATATGCCATCTGCTTTGTAGATTTATTGCTTTTCAGCAAATGTTTCACATTTTCCAAATGTGAAACATTTAATGTTGCTTCAACATGTCTGATTTCTGCATTACCAGATACACGATACTCGCTACCTGATACTATTTTTGCACTATAAGTCTTAAGTTCTCCCAACTCTATTTTTAGAAAATAAATCCCGCTCCCAATTCCGCTCAAACTATACTTATGATGCCCTTTTATCAATAATTCCTGAAAATGTATAATTCTTTTCCCTGCTATATCATATAGCTCAATAGTGGCATTACCACTTTCAATCGCCTCAAATCCTATCAGGCAATTGTCAATCATCGGATTGGGATAAATATCAACCCCCGACTCCCTACTCCCGACTCCTAACTCTCCAACCCCCGAACTGACCGTAAGACTCAAAATGTCGCTTCCATCTAACAATAATCTTGTCCCTTTGTTTTGATTCTCTACTCTGACAGAATCAACTATAGAACTTGCTCCTGTTCCTGTAAAGCTAATCTGGTAATTCTGTGATTGTGTTTGTGTAATCACTAAAATCAATAAAAATAATAATCCTTTTTTCATAATAATTAAGTTTTTAAATTTAATTACAATAATACAAAACTTATAAATACAAATAACACTATAAAATCTGATTAATTTTTTTTATTCTTTATTTTTAGAATCTATTATAATTGTGACAGGTCCGTCATTAATAAGCGAAACCTTCATCATAGCTCCGAATTCACCCTTCTGGATAGATTTTTTTATATCAGCTTCGAGCTGCTCAATAAATTTTTCATATAAAGGAATTGCAATCTCCGGCTTGGCAGCTTTAATATAGGATGGTCTGTTGCCTTTCCTGGTACTTGCATGTAATGTAAATTGGCTGATAAGTAAAATATCTCCTCCAACTTCCAGAATTGACAAATTCATTACATCATCTTTATCCGGGAATATTCTAAGATTGACAATCTTATTAGATAGCCATTCAATATCTTCAAAAGTATCAGCATCCTCAATACCCAATAAAATTACAAGTCCTACATTTATCTTTCCTTTGATGACATTGTCAATTGTGACACTTGCATCCGAAACTCTTTGAATTACTACTTTCATAGTCTAATCCTGATAATTGATTTCTGTCTCATCTGAAGCCATAATGCTAAGATAGCTGTTATATCTTGAAATGCTGATCTTTCCTTTTTCAACAGCATCTTTCACAGCACAACCCGGTTCATTAATATGTATACAGTTTTTGAACCTGCAATCTTTAATGACTGCAAACAATTCAGGAAAATAACCAGCCACTTCAGCTTTATTAAAATCTATAACACTAAACTCTCCTACACCCGGAGTATCTATAATATATCCGCCAAAAGACAATTTATGCATTTCAGCAAAAGTTGTTGTGTGCTTGCCTTTATCATGCATAGCTGAAATTTCTGTTGTTTTAAGATTTATACCGGGTTGAAGAATATTTATTATAGCGGATTTTCCAACACCTGAGTGTCCCACAACCATGTTAACCTTACCTTGCATCAATTGTTTTAATCCCTCAATATTATCACCTCTTAATGCTGATATTTCAATGAATTTATACCCTGCATTGCTATAAATTGACTCAATCTCTCTTAATTTAATGTAATGCTCATCATCATATAAATCAATTTTATTAAACACGATTATCGGATTTATATGATAAGCCTCAGCAGTAAAAAGTATCCTGTCAATAAATCCGCTCGATGTTCTTGGACTTATCAGAGATGCTATGATAAAAGCATTATCAATATTTGATGCAATAACATGCGAGAGCTTTGACAGCTTTATTGATTTCCTAACAATATAATTATTCCTTGGAAATATCTTTGAAATCATTCCTGTATCCTTCTCTGCTATTCTTTCAAGCTCTACTTTATCACCCACAACAACAGGATTAGTAGAACTTATTCCTTTTATCTTAAACTTACCTTTAAACCTGCAATCAATCCTGCTGCCATCAGATAATTCAACAATATAAGAACTTCCTGTAGATTTAACAACAACTCCTTTATATATCATATATTTATAATCTGATAAGTTGATAAATCTGATAATCTAAGCATGGCTTCTCTGTTTAACAGCTTCGAACAGCACAATACCTGCAGCAACAGAAACATTTAAAGAATCAATTTCTCCTGCAAGCGGAATTTTGACAATATTATCAGATAAGCGGAGATAATCCTCTGACACACCATTTTCTTCAGAGCCC
>CAZMDE010000061.1:4923-8890 GCA_964564355.1 uncultured Bacteroidales bacterium
ATAATTAAGGCAAGAGGTAAATCAAGATTGACATCATAATAGCTTTGAGTAGCTTTTTCAGTACATGCAATTACCTGTAATCCGCTATCTTTTAAATATTTGATAGTGTTCTTCAGATTCAAAGCTCTGCAAACTGAAATATTATTAAGAGCCCCAGCAGACGTTTTAACAGCATCAGCATTTATCTGAGCCGCGCCTTTTACAGGAATAACAATTGCGTCAACACCTGCACATTCAGCAGTTCTTGCAATAGCACCAAAATTTCTCACATCTGTTATCCTGTCAAGTATCAGAATTAAAGGGGTTTTACCTTCCTCAAAACATGAAGTAATTATGTTCTCTATAGGGTGATAGCTGATTGCTGATAAATATGCAATCACTCCCTGATGATTTTTAACAGTTATAAAATTTAGTTTCTCAACAGGAACATACTGAAAAGGAATATTATTCTGGCTCATTAATTCTTTTAACTCAAAAAATGTCTCACTTCTTAGCCCGGTTTGAATAAGTATTTTATCTATTTCTTTTCCCGACTTTATTGCCTCTATCAGAGGTCTTATTCCATAAATTGTATTTTCTTTAGCCATAAATAGTTTTCAGTTATCATTTTTTTTATCGTCTCCAACTTTCAATTGCCATATACCAGCTATTCTTATAATTTTGAGTACGAACAAGGTTGTAATCATTATATGTAAAGGGGTTATCCACTCTATAAAAATAAAAAACTATACTTTTTATATTTTGAGGAGTGCCATAATACCATGTTTCAATTTCTCCTGATTTATTAACTGTATTAGGCGGACCATAAATTATATATATAATTCCTCTGTCAGTCTTCCATCCGGGAATATAAGAAGTAAAGAAACCATTAGCTTCACTCACTCTCGAATAATACTTTTTAATAAGTTGTATTGCCCTGTCAGGATTTCCTGCTATCTCAAGCCAGAAATTATCTATTTCTGCTTTTTTATCTTTTGCATAAAGCATCCTTTCATATTCATTACTGGAAGTGAGATATCTTAAAGGATAAATCATTTCTGAAGTATTGGTAATTTCAGGAAAATCATTATAATATCTGAAAATTGCAATACCTTTCTTAACAGATGAATCCAATTGCAAATAATAAATTCCCTGCTTTTTAAATCTTATATTTTCAGTTTGCCCATTATTAAAATTAAAATAAAATACACTGTCAGGCTTCATTTTTATTGTATTTTCTTTAACCTCTATAAAAGGAGGTGCTGCCACAGGGAACTGAGTGGTAAAATGTTTAACCAGAACCTTTTTATATTTACTACTATTTACATATATTGAGAACTGTTCATTTGAAGAAAAATAATTTTTAAAAGCCGGTAATTTGTTTACTGTTTTTACCAGAAAATTCTGAGAAGCATAATAGTTACTTTTTTCAACTCTTAAAATAGTTTCATATGATGATTTTTTATTCAAATCAGCAATATTGACATTTAATAAATATTGATTTGGATAATCTGCATTAAAAACTATACTATCAAGAATTACACCATCACTTTTATCTGCTGCAGAATCAATTTTAATAATAGAAGCGCTGTCAAGTATGTTCCTGGTTCCATAATCTGCAAGAAGCTTATAACTAAGTTTTATACCTCCACTGAACTTGTTGCTATTATTAGGCTTTGCATATAACAAATCAGATTTGTTTATTTTAAAATATAATATGGATTTTTCTTTTGATTTGTGAAAAACTGCAAAATCAGGATGAAGAGAATTTGGAGCAGTATTATAAAGATATGAAAGGTTTCTTCTGTATATTTGGTTTACAGAAGAGCATGCGGTAACCAATATATATAAAGCAGATAAGATAAATAAAACCCTTGTTCTCATTCAATATTAATAAAATCCAAAATTTAACATTTAGCAAGGCATAAAACGATCTTACTAAAATGCAAAGATAATGGTTATTATCTTTATAAATAATGAACGAAAACTATGAATTTTTAATCTTATTGGTTTTCTGTATTATTGGTAAAATTATTCACACCTTTTATCTCACCAACAATATACTTAATAGTCAAATCATTGCCATTTTTCCATCTGATCCAGCCTGTTTTTGGATTTGTTGTGGCAGTATTATCAGGATTATTTTCAGGAATTATAACCTCAAGCCAATCTTCCTTCATAGAATTGATTTTGAAACAATCCTTACTATCAGTTTTAATCACAATAGCTTCTTCAGATGGATTCTCAAGGATTGGGTTATTTATTAAGTTTTTTATACAATTGAGTCTCTTAAAATATGATAACCAGTCCATGTATTTATTAACCTCTGTTTCCTTGAGCCAATAGGTGAGACCAGTATTATTATTAACTACAACTTCAAACCAGCCATCAACTTTGCTCTTACACCTGAAAGCGAAAAGGTCATATAAAGGATTATATGCTTCTGGTTTTAACCAGTTTGCGTAAGTATTATAGTTTCTGATTTTCCAGACTTGATTAACATTATCATCATAAAAAACTAACTTTTTAACTACCTTAGCACCTTCTTCAGGTTTATCACATAAATTTACAACAGTACTTGCATCAAAATCAATAATCACTATTCCAATTCCTATATCAGCTTTAGCACTTAAAAATTTAGAAATGATTAAAATTAAAACTATAATTAAGGTCTTTTTCATCATAAATTTAGGTTAAAATAGTTAAATATTAAAGTAAAACATGTAGTTTTATGTATACGAAATCTTTTCTTAATAGTTTCATAAACCTTTTTATTCAGGAAATATATAATTAAGGTATTTGATTTTATTATTTATTTTTGCAACAACTTTTTAATAAATTTTAAATATCAATTTATTCTAATTTTTTATTTTTGCACCACTTTTAATTACACTTTTAACTTTCAACTTTTAACTTATTTATATGGATACTACTATTGATATAAAAGAATTGAATGAGCGCATTCAGCGTGAAAGCACATTTGTTGACCTGATTACAATGGAAATGAGTAAAGTAATCGTTGGTCAGAAACACATGGTAGAACGTTTGCTTATAGGCTTGCTGTCAAACGGACACATACTTCTTGAAGGTGTTCCCGGGCTTGCAAAAACACTTGCTATCAGCTCCCTGGCAAAAACTATAGAAGCTAAATTCAACCGTATACAGTTCACGCCAGACCTATTACCAGCCGATTTAATCGGGACATTGATTTTCAGTCAGAAACAGGAGGAATTTATTGTTCGTAAGGGACCTATATTTTCCAATTTTATACTTGCAGACGAAATTAACCGTGCCCCTGCTAAGGTTCAAAGCGCTTTGCTTGAAGCAATGCAGGAAAGACAGGTAACTATAGGCAGCACAACTTATCCTCTTGAAGAACCTTTCCTAGTACTTGCAACACAGAACCCTATCGAGCAGGAAGGTACCTATCCTCTGCCGGAAGCCCAGGTAGACCGTTTTATGCTCAAAGTTATAATTAATTATCCGAACAAAGAGGATGAAAAAAGCATATTGCGAAAAAATATTTCAGGTATTTTCCCTCAGGTAAATAAGGTTATAAAGACTGAAAACATTATTAAGGCAAGGAATCTTGTTCGTGAAGTTTATCTTGATGAAAAGATAGAAAATTATATAACTGATATTGTTTTTGCAACACGAAATCCTGAAAACTTTAAGCTTGAAAAGTTTAAAAACCTCATTCATTACGGAGGCTCACCGCGTGCAAGCATATATATGGCGCTTGCAGCTAAATCTCTTGCATTTATAAAACGCAGAGGCTATGTTATACCTGAAGATGTTCGTGCAGTTTGCAACGACGTCCTCCGTCATCGTATAGGACTTACTTACGAAGCTGAAGCTGAAAATATAACTTCAGAAGAGATAATAAACGAAATTATCAATACTGTTGAAGTACCTTAATAGAAGCTGGAAGCTGGAAACTAGAAACTGGATAAAAAACCCCTGACATCATCAGGGGTTTTTTAATCTT
>CAZMDE010000061.1:8990-10432 GCA_964564355.1 uncultured Bacteroidales bacterium
AATCTTCAAATCGTCTTGTCTCCTCGGAAGGACTCGAACCTTCGACCCAATGATTAAGAGTCATTTGCTCTACCAGCTGAGCTACGAAGAGAATTTTTAAATCTATATTAAAAATGCGGGGGCAAAAGTAATATTTATTTTAAGAACTTTAAATCTAAAATTGTAATTATTTAAGAAAGGTGTTTTGTAATTATTGATTCTTAAATGTATCTCTTTATGAGTCTGAGTTTATGGGTATATTTATTTAGCGAAGTATTGAATATTCCCTGGTGGTCTATGGTATCGATTCTTACCATTCCTGAAGCATGAATGATTTTGTCTTTACCTATTAAAATGCCTGTATGAGTTATCCTGCCCTCTTCATTCTCAAAAAAAGCAACATCCCCTGCCCCTGCCTGGGTTAAAAAGTCTATCGTATCACCTTGCTCTGCCTGCTGTGCAGCATCCCTTAAAAGTCTTATACCGCAGAGCTTAAAAACAATCTGGGTAAAACCTGAGCAATCAATACCAAATGGAGTCCTTCCTCCCCACAAGTAAGGGGTATATAAATACATAAATGCATTGCTTATTATATCATCAATATTTGCTTTATTACTGCTGTCATTTACATCTCCGTTGTACATATATTTTGTTTCTTCAATATAAAATGTATTATTTACTAAATATGGCAATGAGCTACCCATAACAATTGGGAACTCATATTCTCCTGACATATTTTTCAATAAACTCACAATATCAAGTGTAAGCTTAGGAGGAAATGCATTAAATTTATTGAAGGTCTCATCAGATATCTGAAATATTTGCTTCAAATCTGCCCATCCTTCATAATTATCAAAAACAAATTTAACCTTTGCCCAGCCTTTATGAATTCCTTCAATTTCCATCATCTCTCCAAATAACAATTGTGTTATCATCTCGCTAGTATCGGATGGTTTTGCCCTCACAGGAACAATACTTAAATTACATACAGCATATTTCATTGTTTGATGTTTTAACTTTTAAAAATACAAACTTACATAATTTACACAATAGAATAAATATAATATTTAATTCAACGAATTTTCTTATGTTTGCTAACGTATTTTATTGATAATTCTTATGAAGAATATATTTACAAAAATATGGAATAAAAACAATGCAATATTCAGAGTATTGCTCTTTGTTATCACAATAATCCTTATTGTTTTAATATTTCCAAGAGAGGGCAAGTTTACTTATGATTATAAAATTGGTAAACCATGGGTATATGATGACCTCATTGCTCCTTTTGATTTTGCTATTCAGAAGACTGACGAAGAAGTTAAAATTGAAAAAGAAAGCTTACTAAAGGAACTTAAACCATATTTCCGTTACAATAATAAAGCTGTCAATGAAAGCAGAAATGAAGCTATCAGAGATTTTTACAATAAATGGAAGCCTTATGATATAACCTTCAAAAAAGA
>CAZMDE010000062.1:0-10379 GCA_964564355.1 uncultured Bacteroidales bacterium
AAGCCGGCATTGTTATGGAAGATGATGATGAGCCAGTGGATGAAGAAGTAAGGCTTGTTGATAAACAAAAAAATGAAAAGAAAAAAATTGAATCAGGTGATGAATTTGCTTCCCTTTCAATGTCTGACCTTAAAGAAAAACTTAAACAAGCTATTGAGGATGAAGCATACGAAATAGCTTCCCTTTTAAGAGATGAAATCAGCAAAAGAAAAAAAGATCAGGGCTGATGAATTGAAACTGGAGGCTGGAAGCTGGAAACTGGATATTTCTAACTTCCAACTTCTAACATCTAACTTCTGAATTAATGAAACAGTACCTGGATTTACTTGATTTCGTCCTGGAAAATGGGTTTGAAAAAAAAGATAGAACCGGTACAGGTACTAAAAGTGTATTTGGGTACCAGATGCGATTTAATCTGGATGATGGATTCCCTTTATTAACAACTAAAAAACTTCACTTAAAATCTATTTTATACGAATTGCTCTGGTTTTTAAAAGGTGAAACTAATATAAAATTTCTTACTGATAATAATGTAACCATATGGAATGAATGGGCTGATAAAGACGGAGAACTCGGACATGTTTATGGTTATCAATGGCGCTCCTGGAACTCATCATCCGGAAACATTGACCAGATATCTGATGTTATTAAATCCATAAAAAATAATCCTGATTCAAGAAGACATATTGTTAGCGCCTGGAATGTGGGTGAACTCGATAAGATGGCTCTGCCTCCTTGTCATATTTTTTTCCAGTTATATGTTGCAAATGGCAAGCTTTCTTGCCAGATGTATCAGAGAAGTGCTGATATATTCCTTGGCGTCCCGTTTAATATTGCTTCCTATGCCTTCCTAACAATGATGATTGCTCAGGTAACAGGGCTTAAACCGGGTGAATTCATTCATACTCTCGGAGATGCTCACCTTTACCTTAATCATATTGAGCAGGCTAAAATTCAACTAACAAGAAATCCATACCATTTACCACGAATGATTATCAATCCGGATATAAAAAATATATTTGATTTCAAATTTGAGGATTTCAAACATGAGAATTATATTGCTCATCCACATATTAAAGCTCAAATCTCAGTTTAAATAAACCAATGAATAAGTAAACCGATGAATATATCTATAATAGTTGCTATAGCTGAAAATAATGCAATTGGTAAGGATAATAAATTACTATGTCATATTTCTGAAGATTTAAAGAGATTTAAAAGACTTACTACAGGTCACACTATTATAATGGGGAAAAAAACCTGGCAATCATTGCCCGTAAAACCTTTACCAAACAGAACAAATATTGTTATTTCAGATGATAAAAGCGACCATTTTGAAGGTTGTATAACAACATATTCAATAGAGGAAGCAATAGAGAAATGCACAAGTGATGATGAAAATTTTATTATTGGCGGTGCTTCTATTTACAATCAGTTCCTTAATTATTCAAACAAATTGTATATTACAAAGATTCATAAAGCTTTTGATGCTGACACATTTTTCCCGATGATAAATGTCAATAATTGGAAACTGATTGAAAAAGAGGAAATTATAAAAGATGTTAATAATGTTTTTAATTATAACTATGAAGTTTACAGTAAAATCTATTAATTTTGTATAAATTTTAAATTGTTTATTTTATGAAAAATAAAGTTTTATTATTATCCTGTATTTTGATTCTTTTATCTAGTGTCTTGTTTATTAATAGTTGTAAAAAGATTGATGATGCAAAAAACGCTGATCCGCAATCAGGCAAGGATTATGTTACTTCTGAATCTACCTTCTCTAATATCTTTAAGTCTGTTACAGATGCTGTTCAAACCGAAAATTTGAAAAAACTTAATAATGATTCCTGCCCTGGTATTACTTTAACATCTCCTACGGTTTTTCCAAAAACTTTAACTATACTTTATGATACCATAACTGGTTGTAATAAGAATGGCGTTACTTTAAAAGGTACTATAATTGCAAAGTTATCTGGTCCTTTTAAAACTTCGGGTTCAGTTATTGAAATTAGCTTTAAGGATTTCTATGTCAATGGAAATAAAGTTGAAGGACAAAAGAAAATAACCAATATGGGCAAAAACATTTCCCAGCAACTCATTTTCAAAGCAGAAATAATAAACGGTGTTATTACAACAACTGGTGGAAAAATTACATTCACTGCTACAAAGACCTGGACATGGCTTGAAGGAGAATTAACTCCCTGGCCTAAAATTAATGATGATGTATGGCAATTAGAAGGAACAGCAGAAGGAACAAATAAAAATAATAAACACTATACGGTCAATACATTAATACCTTTAAATATTAAAATATTGGGTTGCTTTGATAAAACAGAAATAGTAAGCGGAAAAATTGAAGTTAAACCGGATTCTGGAAATACTATGACTATTGATTATGGAGATGGTACCTGCGATAAAAAAGCAGTTTTAAAAATTGGCGATTTAGAAGATATTAATATTGATTTATAATATAAGTCTAAAACAAAATTACAGAGAATAATCTCTAATATATTTGTAGCACTTAATTATCCGGGACAATATAGAATAAGGGAAGTAGCTCATCAAAGTCCAGTATATTTTTTTTCTAAAATATAGGTTGCATCTTTTATCCTTTAATGTTTTTCTTGCAAATAGCGGATTACCGGTTTTTATGTTTTTTGCTGCAAGCTGAATTATATTTTTACTTATATATTTTATTACAGCATCTTTTAAATCTTCGCGAACATCGTTAGATTCAAGTTTCTTCTGCAAAGTTCTTATAAAGTAACGTTCGTAATTTGGAACATATTTAAGACAGGTGCGGTTATCTGCATTCTCAAAATAAGTAGCTCCGATATACCAACTGAAAGCAATCGGATAAACTAATGCTATTCTCGCCCACATATCCTTGTCTTCTCCCAGTTTTTCCTCTTCAGTAAACATGCCTATCTTACTAAATATCTCTTTCCTCAGGCATACTGAAGACGAAGTTATCATAGGGTCGCCATTCAGCATACTTTTGAAATAGTTTGGTATTAAAACTTCATCGCAGTCTTGTGGAATGTTTGCATGTTGAGGAATATATTTCCTGCCCTCTTTACGAATAATATCATAATCTGTAACAAAGGCTCCGGCATCTGAAAATTTATTTATAAGCTTAATTATATTCTCAAGAAAATACGGCTTCCAGGCATCATCAGCATCAAGCAAAGCAATATACTCGTAATTTGATTCAATAATCCCCTTATTCCTTGCAATAGAAACTCCCCCATTTTCCTCGTGATAAATCCTTATTCTTTGTGTTTTGCTTATTTCTTCAACTATACTAACACTTTTGTCAGTAGAACCATCATCAACAACAATAACCTCATAATTCTTATATGTTTGTGCAAAGACAGAATCTAATGTTCGTTTGATATGCCTTTCTTTATTATAAAGCGGAATTATTATTGATATTGGATATTCTGTCATCGTAGATTCAGGGTTTGTTTCATTTATCAAATACATTAACAATAATAGACTTCAGGTTATCACGTTCACTTTTATCTATTATGTAGAACCATATTACAGGTAGAAAGCAGATTGACACCAGGCAACTATATATTAGCAGAGAAAACCAGGATTGTATATTTACAAAATGTTCTAATGCAAATGAAACTATAAATATAGCAATCGTTAGTATTAATCCTGTAAATACCGGCTTCAGGAAAGTGAGCCTATTGATATTTATAATATGAGCAGAATAAATAGCAATAAAAATTATATTTTTTAAAGTAAGCACAATAGCACTAGCAAGAGCAATAGCATAAAGTCCGAGATTGGTAGTTTTAGCAAGAATGATAGCCAGCAAAACATTGACCAATCCAAGCACCAGAGTTACAATACCGGGAAGCTTTACTTTGTTACAGGCAATGCTGATAGAATACAAAGGCTGAATGCCTAAATTTATAATAAGCGGAATTATTATAAGCCATAATAAGGGAACATATTGTGTATACTCTTGTCCTAACCAGATATGCAGAAACGGATAAGCAAAGCCACAAATAATGCCAATCGGAAGAGCTAAAAATATTCCCATAAATTTAACTGAGCTTTTCATTATGGAAACCATCTTATGTATCTCATTCTTGGCATAGCTGATATAAACCATAGGACCTGTAGCTCTTGAAACAATAAAAGACAGGTTTCTCAGCAATATGCTCATTTGTAATAGCGCTGCATATTTCCCCTGCAAAGCGGAATCTTTGAATACCCAGTTGATCAGTATTAAATCGAAATTGAGAAACAATATTGTTCCAACCTGGTTTATTGTTAACCAGGCACTCATAGCTGTGAGGTTACCTACTCTTGATTTTTCAAAGAACTTAGTATTGATTTTTAATTCAGGTGTTATTTTTTTGCAGATAATATAACTTGCAAGCAGGGTAGCTAAAGCAGCAATAAGAAAAGATATCCCGACAGAAGTTAAAGATGGAGTAATAATATAAAACAGGAAAACAACCAAAGCAGTTTGAACAATAACATTAATGATATTTGTTAGATTGCTGAGGTCAATACGGTTCTGGGATGTAGTGGATGCACTAAAAGGATTGCTGAAAAAAGTAATCAGAAAAGACAGAAAAACAATAAAAAACAATATTCTGCTGTCATTGATAAGTTTATAAGGGACATTGTAAATAGGGCTGTTTATCAAATTGACCGGAATATGAAAAATAAAATCAAGAAAATAAGAGATGCCAAATGAAAATGGTAAAAGAATCAGAATAACAGTGGCTGATATTATTATAGAAGTATTGAATGTTTTATTTGCTTCTAAAATATTATTTTGCTGAAAATTTATAGTTAGGTATCTTGATACTGCAGAATTAAGAGTTAAAGTAATAATGGTAGCAAAAAAAGTTATCTGCGTTGCTAACTGTATAAATCCATATGCTTCAATTCCCAAATTTATAATAAAAAAAGGAACAAGCCATAAGCCTATAATTATCTTTATAACAACATAAGCTACATTAGTTATTACATTTGATGGCAACTGGCTTTTAAATCCTTTTGTCTGCATTAAATCTAATTCTCGTTTTTTCAATAGAATAGCATGCGAAAGTATGAATTTTTAAATTAATTTTGTGTTTCTATCATGAAATGGTAATGTCGAATAATTTTTTTGAAACAAAAATTGAATACCTGAAAGGTGTCGGACCTCAAAGGGCAGAGATATTGAAGAAGGAATTGAATATCTTTACTTTTGAAGACCTGCTTTATTTTTATCCGTTCCGTTATGTAGACCGCAGCAAGTTCCAGAAGGTTAAGGAAGTCGAGAGCGATTCAGTTTATGTCCAGATAAAAGGATATATTAAGAATGTGAAGTTGATAGGCAAACACAGGGCTACAAGGATGACAGCCGTTCTTGAAGATGAGACAGGAAGAATAGACCTTGTGTGGTTTAAAGGAATTAAATGGCTAAAGGATAAATTTAAACCTGATATAGAATATATAGTTTTTGGAAAACCGAGCTATTTTAATGATAAACTAAATATTGCACATCCTGAAATTGAAACTGTTTCGGAAGAACAACAACCAATATCTTCAGCATTACAGCCATTTTACAGTTCAACTGAAACATTGAAATCAAGGGGATTGGACAGCAGGGGAATAGGTAAGCTAACTAAAACCCTTGTTATATCTGCACAGGGAAATATTCCGGAATCTTTATCAGAAGAAATTATCAGACCTCTCAAATTGATATCAAGAGAAGAGGCAATCATAAATATCCATTTTCCACAAAACCAGCAAATACTCGACAAAGCTATTCTAAGGCTAAAGTTTGAAGAGCTTTTCTTTATTCAGCTTCGCTTATTAAAGCTGAAAATTATAAGAAATCAAAAGATCAAAGGGCATGTGTTTTCAGTAGTTGGTGATTATCTTAATAATTTCTATAAGCAAAAGCTTCCTTTCGAACTGACAAATGCACAGAAAAGAGTAATAAAGGAAATACGCGCAGATATTGGTTCCGGAAAGCAGATGAACAGACTTTTGCAGGGAGATGTTGGAAGCGGAAAAACTCTTGTTGCTCTGATGTCAATGCTTATAGCTCTTGATAATAATTACCAGGCTTGTCTTATGGCTCCCACAGAAATACTGGCAAACCAGCATTTAAACACTATTACCAGGATGCTTGATGGATTGAATATTAATATCAGATTGCTGACTGGTTCTACAAAAACTGCATTGCGAAAAGAAATTAATGAGGAATTGATGAGCGGTGAACAACAGATACTGATAGGAACGCATGCATTGATAGAGGAAACTGTACAGTTTAAGAATCTTGGTCTGGTTGTTATAGATGAACAGCATCGTTTCGGAGTGGAGCAAAGAGCAAGCATGTGGAAAAAGAATGTAATCCCTCCTCACGTTCTTGTTATGACTGCAACACCGATTCCCAGAACTCTTGCTATGACATTGTATGGAGACCTTGATGTTTCAGTAATTGATGAAATGCCGCCGGGTAGAAAGCCTGTTAAGACAATACATCAGTATGATTCGAAAAGGCTGAAGCTTTTTGGATTTATGAAGGAACAGATTATGCTGGGAAGACAAATATATGTGGTTTATCCGTTAATAAATGAATCGGAAACCCTTGACCTTAAACATCTGATGGATGGATATGAAAGCATTGTCAGGGATTTTCCATTACCTGATTATAGAATAAGTGTTGTTCACGGACAGCAAAAATTGGCTGACAGGGAATTTGATATGAAGCGTTTTATAAAAGGTGAAACACAGATAATGGTTGCTACTACTGTGATAGAAGTCGGTGTAGATATTCCGAATGCTTCTGTGATGGTTATCGAAAGTGCGCAAAGGTTTGGTTTATCGCAATTGCATCAGTTGAGAGGAAGAGTTGGAAGAGGCGCAGATCAGTCATATTGCATTCTTATGACAGATTATAAATTGTCTTCTGATGCAAAACAGAGAATTGAAACTATGGTTAGAACTACTGATGGATTTGAAATCGCTGAAGTTGATTTAAGACTTAGAGGTCCCGGTGATCTGGAAGGAACTCAGCAAAGCGGTGTGCTCGATATGAAGCTTTCTAATCTTGCAAGGGATGAAAAGATTCTTACTTATGCAAGGAAAGTGGCATCCGATTTGCTTGATGAAGACCCTAATCTTGAGAAAGAAAAAAATAAACCGATACTTACTCATATGAGATCTATCAGTAAGAATAAAACAGAGTGGGGAAACATCAGTTAACAATGAGCAATGAACAATGAGCAATTCTTTACTTTTAACTTTCAAAAAATGAAAACTAAAATTTCAATTATTTTATTTTGTTTTGTCACATCTTTCATTGTTTTTTCTTGCGGACAGGTGAAGACGCAGGTTCAGACTACCAATGATAAACCGATAAATATTGAAAAAGGAGTTGTTGTAAATAAAATAGTATGCAAGAGTGACAGTACATTGAGCTATGCTGTTTATTTGCCATCAACTTATATTTCTTCAAATAAATATCCGGTGATTTATTTCTTCGATCCTCATGGAAGTGGATATTTGCCGCTTAAGAAATACAAAGCATTGGCGGAAAAACACAATTATATTTTTGTCGGATCGAACAATTCAAAGAATGGATTGGACTGGAATGTTATTATAAATATTGTTCAGGCAATGATGAATGATTCGCAGGAAAAATTATCTGTTGATAAGGATAAGATATATACAGCGGGCTTTTCGGGAGGTGCTAAAATAGCAGGAATCATTTGTGCTTTAAATCCACAGTTCAAAGGAGTGATAGGCTGCGGAGCTCCTTTTCCTTTTACACAGGATATTGCTAATGCTAAGTTTGATTATATTGGTTTGGCAGGAGAAGAAGATTTTAATCTTAACAGTATGAAAGACCTGGACAGACAGCTTTATGGAACGCAGATAAATCATAAGCTGGTTATATTTAATGGAAAGCATGAATGGCCTCCCGAGAATCTGATTAATGAAGCATTTATCTGGTTGCAGAATCCTCTTACACCTGAAGGGAAAAGCGAATTATCTCCTGAAGATGCTGCAAAGAAATTCAAGGAACAGCAGATGATGTCGTATTATGCAAATGCAATAACAATGCAGGATTTAAGCTGGTGGAAAAAGGAAGTGAAAAAGATGAATGCTGAAATAAAGGAGGGGACAGATAAAGAAACTGTTCTGATGAAAAAAAGAGTAATGAATTATCTCGGATTGTTAGCTTATATGCAGGTTTCAAATGTCATTAATTCAAATAATACGAAAGCAATAGAAAATCTTCTCGAAGTATATTCTCTTGTTGACCCTGAAAATTCTGAACCCAGATATTTGTTTGCAAAGATTAATGCTAAGAAAGGTGAAACCCAAAAAGCATTGAATTATCTGAAAGAAGCAGTAAAGCTAAAATTTGATGACCTCAATAGACTCCAAAAAGATGATTTCTTCAAACCCTTAAAAGATAATAAAGAATTTAATGACATTATCATGGTTGTTAAAACTAACAAAACTCAGAATTAAAAAAACATAATTAATCATAATAATCTTAATTAATCAGTGTACCATTGAAAAAAATCGTAGTCCTTACAGGGGCGGGAATTAGCGCTGAGAGTGGTATAAGGACTTTCAGAGATTCTGACGGATTATGGGAAGAGCACAGGATTGAAGATGTAGCAACGCCCGAAGCATGGCACAGAAACCAGGCTCTGGTCCTGGAATTTTATAATCAGCGACGTAAACAACTTTACGAATGTAAACCGAATGAAGGGCATTCTGCATTGGTTCGCCTTGAAGAGAAATATGATGTTCAGATAATCACACAAAATGTTGATGACCTTCACGAACAGGCAGGTTCTACAAAAGTATTGCATCTGCATGGTGAATTGAAAAAATCACGCAGCTCTGCAAATCCTGAATTGATTTATGATATAAAAGGATGGGAATTGAAACGCGGCGATAAATGTGAACTTGGCTCGCAACTAAGACCACATATTGTCTGGTTTGGCGAGGAAGTCCCCAATATCATTACTGCTGCTGATTTGTCTTCCAAAGCAGATATTTATATTGTTATAGGAACTTCGCTGAATGTATATCCTGCTGCAGGTTTGATGAATTATGCTCCTGGTAATATCCCGAAATACCTTGTGGACCCTAATGCTTCCGAATTAAACTATATCAATAACCTGACAATAATAAAAGAAAAAGCCGGCAAAGGTGTTCCGGAGCTTGTTGAAGAACTATTTAAAAATCTTTAAAAATTATAATTAAATTGATAAAACAACATAATCGTCTCTATGAATATGAATGGTAAAATAAAAGTGATTATTGCTGAGGATGAATGGATGTTTCAGCATTCATATAAACAAGCTATAAATAAATCTGCTCCTAATATAGAAATAGTTGGTATTGCAGATAATGGGGCTAAAGCTTTTGAATTAATGAAAGATTTAAAGGAAAAAAATCTTCAGCCTGATATAGCAATTGTAGATATTATGATGCCTGTTATGGATGGGTTTGCTTTAACAGAATTAATTTCGAAGAATTATCCTGAAACAAAAGTAATTATAGTATCTGTTTGGGACAAAGCTGAACCTATTAAAAAAGCTATGGGATTAGGAGCAAGAGCTTTTCTAACAGACAAATTTGATACTCATGAAATTATTAAAGCAATTAATTTAATCTATAATGGTGAACCTTATAAAGCCCCGACTGATATTAAGATTAAAGTATTGAAATATGATGACTATAATAAATTATTACTTGAAGAAAAACTAAAGCAACAGGAGAAAATGAACAGATTGGATAATAAAGTACATGCGGTTTTTCAAAACGTATCTGAAAAGGAAGTAACGGATAAATTTAATACTTTAGGAGATGTAGAAATCGAAGTTATGAATCTCTGGTTAGAAGGCAAAACTGCTAAAGAAATCAGTGAAATACGTAACAGGGCTGACAGAACTGTTCAGAACCAAATAACTTCTATTTATGAAAAGCTTGGTATAAAAGAATTGTCTGATGAGCTTGAAATAAAAGAAATTGATGCATTAAGGAAATTTATGGATTATTATCGCCATCTTAAGTAATTATCAAAATCTCTTAGTTAGGCTAAGCGTCAACACTTAGTCATACCGTTAGGCGATTTCTATACTAAAATCCAAATATTTTTTCATCCTTTGTGGTCACCCTGAGCGAAGTCAAAGGGTTTGCATCCTACAATACAACCTTTTTGCATAGTCCTTGGGGCTGTCTCAAAAGTTTTATTTCATAAAATACTGAATTTCAGATAAATATTGTTAATAACTTTTCATAAATTGTTGATAATCAATATAATAAATATGATTATTTTTGTCTCATGAAAAGTAAAAGAATAAAATTCAAGCCATATCAGC
>CAZMDE010000063.1:0-10311 GCA_964564355.1 uncultured Bacteroidales bacterium
CCTGACATTCCACCTAAGCCTGATGTAACAAAAACACTCGATCGTTTATCGCTGATAGTTGTTTGTTTAATTTTTCTCAAAGCATTGAGAAGTGTAATTGTAGTGCCATGAACAATTCCCTGCGGACCGATATACATAAATGAACCGGCTGTCATTTGCCCGTATTGCGAAACCCCCAGTGCATTATACCTTTCATAATCATCTTTTGAAGAATAATTTGGAATAACCATTCCGTTTGTCACAACAACACGCGGAGCTTCTTTATGTGAAGGGAATAAACCTACCGGATGACCTGAATACAAAACAAGTGTTTGCTCATCAGTCATCTCAGCAAGGTATTTCATAGTGAGTAAATATTGAGCCCAGTTCTGAAAAACAGCTCCATTGCCTCCATAAGTGATAAGTTCATGAGGATGCTGGGCAACTGCTTCATCAAGATTATTGCTTAGCATTAACATAATAGCAGCAGCCTGCTTTGATTTATAGGGAAAATCTTCTATGCTTCTTGCATGAATTTTATAATCAGGACGAAAGCGATACATATATATCCTTCCATAATCCTGCAATTCTTTTGCAAATTCAGTTGCAAGCTCCTTATGATGTTTTTTGTCAAAATATCTAAGGGCATTCTTTATTGCAAGCTTCTTCTCTTCTTTTGTTAAAATATCTTTTCTCCTGGGTGCATGGTTGATATTAATATCATAAGACTTCAGGGATGGAAGTATATCCGGTATACCCTTAAAAACTTGTTCTTTGAACTTTATATTATCCATTTTTGCTTATATTATCTTGCAAAAATACAATGAATTTAGAAGTTTTAAAGTAATAAAAATATTAATTTTGTAATTTTAACATCAGGGAGTTTACTGATATCAGATAAACATTTAAAGAAAATGAAATATTCATTAATTATAATTTTCTTACTTACCTTTTTAATTTCATGCAAAAATGATAAAGAAGATGAGCCGTTACCTGTAAAGCCATTTTCTGCTACTCCATATAATATAATAGTACCCCGTGGATTTCCAACTAAACTTAATATTCCTGCTGATAATCCAATGACTGTCGAAGGGGTTGAACTTGGAAGATATTTGTTTTATGACGGAAGAATTTCAGGAAGGAAAGATACTCTGATGAGCTGTGCCACATGCCATAAGCAAAAATATTCTTTTGAAGTGGGAATGGAAGAGTCAAAGTACAGCTATAAAGGGCGTCCTTTTGGAGTTACTGGAATTAGCACTCCTCACTATATGTTACCAATGATTAATCTTGTGTGGAAAAGTAACGGATATTTATGGAATGGTAAAATTTATCCGGACAACCCTATAATAAATCGCCGCACCCTTGAAGATATAGTTGTAATGGCAATATTTGCTCCTCATGAAATTCATGGTGATTCGAACATGACAAAAGCTATGATTCAAAGCATTTCTATTTATCCTCCATTGTTTAAAACAGCTTTTGGCTCAGAAACAGTTACTATAAAAAACATAAGCAAAGCTATTGCCCAGTTTGTCAGAACTCTAATTTCTGCCAATTCAAAATTTGACAAATATCTGAGAAATGAAACTAATCTGACAGATTCTGAACGTAATGGATTTGCACTTTTTGTTACCGAAACAGGTGGCGACTGCTTCCATTGTCACGGCTCAGAAGGAAACCCGCTTCTGACGACAAATCTCTTTTATAATAATGGCAAAGATAGCTGCTTTACAGGTGTATGTGAGGATAAAAACGACAGGTATAATGTTACTTTTAATCCTGTTGACAGAGGGGCTTATGCTGCTCCTACTCTAAGAAATATTGATTTAACTGCACCTTATATGCATGACGGCAGATTCAAAACGCTTGATGAAGTTATAAATTTTTATAATAGTGGATTAAAAAGTTCGGATTATATAAGCCCTTTGATGCATCACATTAATACCGGGGGAGCGCAGCTAACTTTTAAACAAAGGCAGGACCTTAAAGCATTCCTATTAACTCTTACAGATTATGATTTTATAACAAATCCAGATATTTCTAATCCTTTGCCAAATGACCCTTATTTTATTAATAATTAAGGTTAATTAATTTTTGTCCAGATTTCTGTCTTACCGATAAAAGAGAATTTCCAATAGCCTTTCAGCTTGAGTTTATTGCCATTAAGACTTGCTTCTACATCCCATGTTTTACCGGTGTTAGGGTCATAAATTGTGCCATTTCCCCAGCCATTTTTCCCATCAAATTTTAGATTCTTTGTAATAACTAAGCCAAGTATAGGTTGATTCCTTTTACTTACATCAGGATTTTCTGTGTCAGTTTCGGGCTTATTGGTTTTAGGGTTATTGGGTTCTTTAAGCCAGATTATCTTACTGAAATATAAATTGCTGGATTTGTAAAATTCCATTTTACTTTTTCCATCCGGTGACAAATATGTGCCTGTTATTTTATCGGGATTACTTTGTCCATAAACTAAGCCTGATATTGATATTGCTATAATTAATATAATTGTTTTCATATTCTGGTTGATTATTAATTAATTAATATTTTTTGCTGGTAATAATACGAAAATAGCCTTAAAAAGTTACAATTTAAAGAGGTCATTTATATAAAATATAAAAAACATGAATGCCTTATAACTTGCTTAAAAATAGCTAAAAAAATATTTAGACTTAGATTGCCCAAAGAATGGGACAAAAAATAAAAAATTAATTCTTTGCTTAGATAGCGTTGGTAAATAATTTTTTTTATAATTCTGTCTTTATATTCAAATTCTTAATAATATTGCACTGTTTAATAATTAACAATAAAATAGGAAATTACAAAGAGAAAAAAAATAATTAAATATATATTTAAAATCATATAAATCAGGAGGTAAAAATGAGAATAACCAAACTTGACCAGATGTTAGAGGTCGTAAAAAGTAAAACAAAAAAACGTCTTGTTGCAGCTTATGCCAATGATTCGCATACTATAAGTGCTGTTTCAGGCGCAGTGGATTTGGGTATTGTTGATGCTATATTAGTGGGCGATGAGGCAACTATTGCTAAAGTATGCAAAGAAGAAAAAATAGATATAAAGAAGTTCAGAATAGTTCAGGAAGTTAATGAATTTAAAGCCGCGGTTAAAGCAGTTGAAATCATTAATAAAGGCGAAGCTGATATATTAATGAAAGGACTTGTTAGCTCTGACAAATATATGAAGGCTATTCTGGATAAGGAAAAAGGTCTTACTGATCCGGGAGCTGTTTTAAGCCATGTTATTGTCCTTGAAAGTCCGGGTTATCATAAATTACTGTTCTGTTCCGATGTAGCTGTACTGCCTGCTCCTGAAATGAAAGAAAAGATAGCTATGGCTAATTACCTTATTAAGACTGCTAAAGCTCTTGGTATAGATAAGCCAAAAGTTGCTTTGATAGCAGCTACTGAACAGGTATTATATAAACTGCCTGCCTGTGCTGAAGCAGCTATAATTTCCAAGATGGCCGAAAGAGGTCAGATAAAGGGTGGAATAATTGATGGTCCTTTGGCTCTTGATGTTGCTGTTGATAAGGAAGCTGCTGAAATTAAAGGGCTTAAAAGTGAGGTGGCAGGTGATGCAGATTGTTTATTGTTTCCTAATATTGAATCTGCAAATGTTTTCTATAAAACCAGTACTAAGCTTGGCAATTCTGAATTAGGGGCTATTGTGGTTGGAGCCAGAGTTCCGGCTATTCTAACTTCAAGAGGTGACAGTACAAAAACAAAACTATATTCTATCACTCTTGCAGCTCTTTGTGCTTAGATTAGTTTATAGTTTATAGTTTATAGTTCGTAGTTCAAAGAAAATAATAAATCGTACATCGTAAATCATAATATGAGTAAAAATTTGATATTAGCTATAAATCCGGGATCTACTTCAACCAAGATAGCTGTATATGAGAATGACAAATCTATTTTTATTAAGACTATTAGACATACAACTGATGAACTTAAAGAATTTAATAAGGTAACTGATCAGTTTGATTTCAGAAAGGAACTAATTTTAAAAGAATTAAATGATGCCGGAATTGACTTAGGAAAAATTAAAGCTGTTATTGGAAGAGGAGGGGCTATCAAGCCTATTGAATCAGGGATTTATTTAGTTAATGAACTGATGAAGCAAGATTTGATGGCTGGAGAAAGTGGTGAGCATGCAAGTAATCTGGGAGGTTTGATAGCAGATAATATTGCAAAATCATTATCTGATGCCAAAGCATATATTGCTGACCCCATTGTTGTTGATGAAATGCAGGATATAGCACGGATTTCCGGTCATCCCAATTTCAAAAGAGTATCTATCTTTCATGCATTAAATCAGAAAGCTGTTGCCAGAACTTATGCTGATTCTGTAAATAAAAAATACGAAGAACTTAATCTTATTATTGCTCATTTGGGAGGAGGAATATCTATAGGTGCTCATTGCAAAGGTAAAGTCATTGATGTTAACAATGCGCTTGATGGCGAAGGACCATTTTCTCCCGAAAGAAGCGGAACTTTACCTGTGTCTGCATTAGTAAAACTTTGTTTTAGCAAACTTTATTCTTTCCCAAAGGTCATGAAAATGATCAAAGGTGAAGGCGGATACGTTGCTTACCTTGGAACAAATAATGCTTATGAGGTGGAAATGAAAGTTAAAAATGGCGACAAATATGCTGAGTTGATACAAAATGCAATGGCTTACCAAATAGCTAAAGAAATAGGCTCATTAAGCACTGTCTTAAAAGGAAAAATTGATGCTATTATTATTACAGGTGGTGTTGCTAATAACCCTGATTTGATTAATTTCATTAAAGATATGGTTTCATTTTTAGCACCTATTATAACTTATCCGGGTGAAGATGAAATGAAAGCCCTGGCTATGAACGCTTACCTTGTGCTTAAAGGAGAAATTATTGCGAAAGAATATAATCCTTGTTCTGATATTTAATTTTTCCCGTCATCACCTTAATGAAGTATTTTATATATAAGTTCTTTATATAATTCTCCGTCTGGCACTGATGTTGATGTGCTTTCCACCCCTTTTGACTTTAGGTCGTATTCTCTCAGGTAAGAGAAGATTTTAATTATTTTTGGCAAGTTATAGTTTTTCCCTGCTGTAATATAATCATTAACAAAAATTGGATGAACGGAGAGATTTGATGCAACATTGCTTTTGCTTTTATCCTCAAGACCATGATAAATCAATAATTTATTAAAAAATGTGTATAGAATAAACATGTTTTTCACTAAAGGGTTTTCCTTTGGAGTTGCCCCAAAATAATTAATTATCTGGTTGGCTTTTAGCACATCCTTTTTGCCTAAAGCATTTTGGAGTTCAAAGATATTATAATCTTTACTTACACCTATGTTATCAAAAACAAGCTGATGGGTAATTTCAGAGCCTTTGGGTATGTTAATAATGATTTTGTTTATTTCATTAACTATCTTGCTTAAGTCATTTCCAAGATATTCAGCTAATATTACTGTTGCTTTGGGAGAAATTTTATATTCTTTTTCTGCAACATAAATATTTATCCATGAAGGTATTTGGTTCTCATAAATTTTTTTTGACTCAAAAAAGACACCTTTTTCAGCAATCTTCCTGGCAAAAGTTTTTCTTCCATCTATTTTTTTGTACTTATAACAAATAACAAGTATGGTTGATTTCAGTGATTTTTCAATATATTTCTGCAGGTCTTCAATATCATCTACTCTTTGAGCTTCTTTCACAATGACAACCTGGTAATTTGCCATCATTGGGTATCTTTTTGCACAGCTTATTATTGTTTGAACATCAGTTTCCTCTCCGTAAAGAATAGTTTGATTAAACTCTTTTTCAGTTTCATTTAAAACATTGTCATCAATAAAATCGCTTACTTTATCAATATAATAGGATTCTTCGCCTGTCAGAAAATATACGCTGTGATAGACTTTGTTCTTAAGCTCTGAAATTATTTGTTCGTAGGTCATTTACCTGTTATAAATTTTTATAAATCAATATTATAATCTTTAGCTCTGGTTCTTTTTGGAAAGGAGCGCTTAGAGAACATTACAAAAAAAACTGATACAATAGGAGTTAATAAAATTGAAAGTAAAAATGTTGGAAAAAAACCTATTTTTTTCCTTCTACCTTCCATCGCAAGTAGTAATGCCAGAGTTATATATACTGGAACTAAAAAAAATAATGGATGCATTTTTTATGCTTTTTTAAAATTAAGACTGCAAAAATATAATGTTTTGATATCTTATTCAAGAAAGTACTTTATTATTAATTATTGTATTATTTTATTTTCTACCATAGTCTGCAGGAGTTTCGCCCCATATCTCAGTTTTCCACTTAAGTATTGGGGTTTGATAATTGTTTGCTTTTAACCAGGATTCAGCTCTGCCAATCAATTCGAATACTTTTTCATTTTTAGAAGTTCTTATAAGTTTTGTTTTTGCAGTTTTATATTTAACCCAGGAAATAGCTGTTTTTGAATCTGTATATACCGGAAGATTGCTGCTATGTTTTTTTAAATATGCAAGAGCATGAACCAATGCTAGAAATTCACCAATATTATTTGTAGATTCATTAAATGGTCCCTGTCTGAATAGTTCCTTACCTGTAACAGTATCAACCCCTCTGTATTCCATTTTACCAGGATTACCACTGCATGCTGCATCAACACAAACGCTTTTCAGAATTGGCTTTTCTATATTCTTATCCCAAACATCACTTATGAAACCTAATTGGTTAACTTCTTTTCCAATGAATTCATTATAATCAATTTTAAATGCTCTCTCAGCAAGCTCTTTTGTCTTGAAAGACTTAAAAACAGCATGCTTAAATTCCTTAATCTGTTTCTGGCAATCAGACCAGCTAGAATATATACCTGGGTTATGCCCTTTCCAAACTACATAATGCTTCTCTGACATATAATTTTTACTGTAAGTATTTGATTTTATTCAAACTACATACTTTAACTCTGATTTATAGCTGCAAAGTTAGAATAAATATGCTATAATCTAACAAAATGATTTATTCGCATATTATCATAATTTGTTGACAAACATCGTTTTATCACGGTATTCTCAATATTAATATCAAATTTAACACAAATGCATTAAAACAATAATGATATTAAATAATATATACAAAACAATAAATATGAATCATTAACTCATAGAAAAGCTATTGATTTCTATTACTTTACGAAGTATTGAGTTTGTTTTTACGGCTATACGGTTTCTTTAGAAAATTTAACAAAATAAAGTTCTGTTTGCATTGGAAACCTTTTTGTATATTTGCTTTTCGTCAATTTAGAAATTCATATAAGTTTACTTTTTACCAAATTTAAAATTCAATTTCAGAAATGAATTTTTTACACAACTATATTATTAAAAAGAAAAAAGTAAAAAATGCAAGCATCCGAATTACCGGAGAGAAAGAAATTATTGTTACTGTTCCTTTAAAGTTTTCAGATAAAGATATAACATCTCTAATCAATAAAAAACAAAGCTGGATAAACAAAACATTTAACAGAATTAATTCAGCAACTGAAAAAATCAGTCTGAAAACCAATCAGATTATTCTATTCGGAAAACCTTACAAATACAAATATAACGCAGCTTTAAAAAATAAGGTTGCCGTTAATTTTGATGAGGAAACCATTGACTCTGATTTCAATCTGAATAATAAAAAAATTCAAAATGAGTGGTACAAGATAATGGCTAATGATTATCTGACCAGAAGAACATCTACACTATCAAAAAAGCATAATCTGGCATTCAATAAAGTTACAATACGCGGACAAAAAACCAGATGGGGCTCCTGTTCATCTGCTAAAAATCTTTCATTAAACTGGAAGTTAATGAAAGCCCCTCATTATGTTATTGATTATATAATTATGCACGAACTTGCGCACACAAAACATCTCAATCATAGCAAATCATATTGGAAATTCGTGGAAAACATTTGCCCTGCCTACCTGAATGCAGAAGACTGGTTGAAAAAAAACTGTATTTAATTTTGAAAAAAAATCAAGATAAAATTTAATTCTTCATTAATTTTTTATCCAATATCTTCTTTTTAAATAAATATTTTATTCCTGAAACAGGCTTATAAAATATTATTCTTGGACCTGAAAATCTCATTACAGTTTTAATCTGCTCTTTGTAATCCTTTTTATAACAATGAATTTTACAATTTGAACAAACAGGTTTGTTTTCTCCATATGGGCATCTCTCTAATCTCTGTTGTGCATAACTGAATAAATCACTGCAACTATCACACAAGCCATTCCTTATATTATGATTCTTCCTGCAATAAATATTAATCATGTTTTTTACAAGTATTTCCTGATTTAGAAATGGCATTTTTATTGATTTAAATTATAAAAGCAAAAGTAAGGTATATAATATTCTACCTCTGGATCTATTAAGAAAATTAATGATATTTAAGAAATAGAAATTTTTATTTCCCTATATAAATTAATAATAACGAAGAAGCTTTTAGATACCTGAAATACTTTAATTTTTAACCAGCTTGAAGTTCTTCATATTCCTGTCACCAATTCTTATAAGGTACAGACCAGATGCCAAACTGCTGACATCAATTGAGTTTATTCCGTTTTTTATATTTGCACTTATTATTTGTTTGCCTGTACGGTCAAATATAACATAAGGCAATGCCTTGCTGTCAGTATCAATGATTATATTTATCATGTCATTTGCAGGATTTGGATAAACATCAAAAGCCAGTAGCTTATTGTTTACTTTTATGCCAGCAGTGCTTCTTAATGTTTGTCCTTCAAAAATTGGATATCCTTTATTTATTGGTGTTTGTTGGTTATCCTGAAACCAGGTGGTGAGCGATATGTCAGAAGGAAAACCTGTGATTGTTCCTTTAGCTGTGTTAAGAGTTGTTACAAAATCTGCAGCCTTAAGCTCTGCAGTTGTTTTGCCAATAGCACTTTTAGATTTCTCATTCCCTGTAGCTTTTGTTTGTCCTGAGGCTTGAATGTCCCAATAGGAATTATTAACAGTTCCAATATTTGAACCTATCAATCCACCGCAGTTACCTGCTGCTGCTGTAACTTTACCTGATGAAAAACAATTATTCATAACTGAACTGTTGAATGTTCCGGTTAAACCACCCACATTTTTGTTTCCTTCTACATTTCCTACGGACTGACAGTTTAAAACAGTAGAATTTATGCAATTACCAATCAAACCTCCTATAAAATAATTACCTCTAACATTAACAGAAGCATAACAATTTACTACGTATGAATATGCTGTTGAATATGCCCCGGCTGCTTTCATATCGCCAACTATTCCTCCAATGCAATTACCGGCAGAATATTCTGAAGTAATATTTCCGCTTGCATAACAATTCATGATAGTTGAAGATTCACTGGAACCCACAATGCAGCCTGCATAACCATTGCATGTGATATTTGCATTTTCCACAACTACATTCTTAATTGACCCTCCCCATAAAATTTTAAATAATCCTACATTATCATGCGCAGAGGCATAAATATATAAATTAGAAATTTTATGTCCATTACCATTAAAATATCCTTTAAACCTATATTTACCGCCACTTATCGCACCAATAGGATTCCATGATATGTTATTCAAATCAATATCTGTAGTTAAGCTAAAATGTTTATTAGATGAATAACCGTCAGGGCCATTTGTAGAATTAACAGCAAACAATAGAAAATCATTTAATGTTGCTAAAATATAGGGTGAACCGCTTGTTCCTGTTCCTCCCGAATATGTTGCATAAGTGTTTTGTTTAGGCCAGGTGCCGTCCCATTGCGAAAATGCATTTGTTGCTGATAAAAAAATAATTGCTAAAATAGGTAATAATTTTTTCATAAAATAATAAGTATCAGTTCTTCCTACTCGTAAGGCTTTTCGGTTCGCCCCGTTTATAAGTGGTTTCTGGACTCCATTTTTCCGCAGCAAAAATATAAATTATTTATTTCGAATTATAAACACAAAAAAAAATTGCAAACAAAAAAGCCCCGGATTTCTCCGGGGCTTTTATAAGTATGGCGACGACATACTCTCCCACATTTTTGTGTAGTACCATCTGCGCTGATGGGCTTAACGACTCTGTTCGGAATGGGAAGAGGTGGACACCATCGCTATAGTCACCTTACAATCTTTAGCTATCTGCTTTTCAGCTTCTGCTATTATTTCTTAAGGTTTCTACTCCTAACAATATTATTACTAGGATTAGACCAATAAAAATTGACATATTTTGAAAGAAAACATTAAGTTAGTACACTAATTATAATGGGCGTTATTAAGAAAGCTCACAAGCTATTAGTAC
>CAZMDE010000064.1:0-10244 GCA_964564355.1 uncultured Bacteroidales bacterium
GGCATAGAAGAATTAGGTCCTTCGACTTCGCTAAGGATGACAGAATTAGAGATATATCCAAATCCAGTTGGAGAATTCACAAATATTAAATACCAAGTTCCAGATAAATCCCGAATCACAATTAAGGTTTATGATGTTTTGGGGAATATGGTGGATGAAATAGGACGAAGCGAGGACGCTTCGCCTAACAGTGAAAATACTATAAGATATGATGTAAGGAAGCTGAGGAGTGGGGTATACTTTGTGAAAGTAAGTGATAATAAGTCAATCAGAGTTGCTAAATTTATAAAGCAGTAATAATAGAACACTTATTAGACTGATATAACTGATATGCACTGATAAAAAGATGCACACTATACCATGAGCAATTTTAGTATATGGAATATACGAACAACTGTTTTTATATAATGTTGATTTATTAATTTTTAATATCTTTGCATTATAAAAAGATGTAATTTAGCTTTTAATTTAAAATTTATTAAACATAAAACTTATAATTTAAATAACTAATAGCGCAAAGCTAATCAAAGCGTATATGAATAAAAATGCACAATCGAATTCCTGAAACATTTACAATTTATAATTTTTTCAGGAAGGGTTTGCTAAATTGGTTTTCAGTTTTATTACTGATTACTGATTGCAGAAAGTAGTACAAATAAAACTAACTAAATCCCGAGAAATCGGGATTCTAAATTTAAATAAAATGACAGAAAAAAAGCCAGCAAAAGAAAAAAATGCAGAATCAGATGAAAAAATAACCAAAGCAAAAAGAACAAAAAAAGAAGCAACAGACAAAGAAGAAGTAAAAGTAAAACCTAAGAAATCCGACATACAGGTATCTGATAAGTCTGAAGCAACTGAGCTTCCAATCGACACCTCAGAACTACACCAAATCTCTGAAATACCAGAGCCTCCTTACAATGAACAACCAACCCTGAGCAATGAACAATTAAATATTGATACAGAAATCTCTGATATCAGCGTTAAAGAAAATAATGGAGAGGATATTAACAATGAACAATCAGCAATTAGCAATGAGCAATTAATAAAAGAAGTTCAGGAGAATGCTGATGTTAAGTTAACGACTGAAACTGAAAAAGACGATAACCCAACAAAAGAAAAAGTTAAAGCTAAAAGCCCAAAGCCTGAAATCAGTAAGATTGAAAACAATAATGAAATCACTGATACAAGCCTGGAAGAAATGAATGCTGATAATGATAAGACTGCTGAAGAAGAGGAGAATGAAAAATTTGAACATTATTCAAAAGAACAATTGGTAGAAATACTCGAGCAGTTAGTAAAGGAAGATGATATTAATGCAATAAGAACAAAGGTAGCAAAGATAAAGGTAGAATTCTGGAAGACACATAAAGATGACCAGCAAAAGCTTTTAGATATATTTATAGCAAATGGGGGTAAAAAAGAAGATTACACAGCGCCTGAAGATATTTTAGAAATAAAGTATAACACGGCTTTCAACATATATAAAGAAAAAAGAACAAAATTTCTGGAAGAACAGGAAAAGGAGAAATCTACTAACCTTCAGAAAAAACTCCAGATAATAGAAGAGTTGAAAATCCTCATCAATTCAGAGGAGACACTCAAAAAAACCTATGATGACTTTAAGGCATTACAGGAAAGATGGAAATTAATAGGACAGGTACCAAGAACAGAAGTAAATAATCTCTGGCAGAATTATCATTTTCTTGTAGAGAAATTTTTTGATAAGGTAAAGATAAACAACGAACTTAAAGACCTTGATCTGAAAAAGAATTTTGAGAGACAGCTTGCCTTATGTGAAAAAGCAGAAGAGCTTCTTCTTGAGCCATCCATTTTGAAATCATTTAAACAACTTCAAAAATATCATGATGACTGGAAGGAAATAGGGCCAGTTCTGCCTGAGAAAAAAGAAGAGCTTTGGGAGAGATTTAAAAGTGCAACAGACAGAATCAACCAGATACGCCATGAATATTATTCAAATCTCCATGAGGACCAGGAAAAAAACTACATTGCAAAATCAGCAGTATGTGAGAAAGGAGAACAGATAAACAGTACACCCCGTAATACTGCGAATGAATGGCAAATAGCTGCTGACCAGATTAACGAATTACAGCAGGTATGGAGAACCATAGGCTACACACCCAAGAAAAACAACAATGAGGTTTGGGACAGATTCAGGTCAGTACTAAATACTTTTTACACAAACAGGGCAGAATTTTTTAATAAAATAAAGGAAGAGCAATTAAATAATTATAATATTAAACTTGCTCTTTGCGTTCAGGCAGAGGCTTTAGAGAATAGCCAGGAATGGAAAACAACTACATCTGAACTTATAAAGCTTCAGAATGAGTGGAAGAGAATAGGTCCGGTACCAATTAAATACTCTAATAAAATATGGGGCAGATTCAGAAAGGCATGTGATATTTTCTTTGATAATAAAGAAAAATATTTCAGTAACTTAGATAAAAACCAGGACGAGAATCTAAATCTGAAGCTTGAAATAATTAAAAAAATAAACGAATTCCAACCTTCAATAGACAGCAATGAAAACCTGAACAGACTGAAGGAATTTCAGAATGAATGGATGAATATTGGTCATGTACCTGTAGAAAATAAAGACAAAATATATACTGATTTTAAAGCTGCTATCAATAACCAGTTTGAAAAGCTCAGGATGCATTCTCCAGAAAAGACTGATTATAAATACAAACTGAAGGTCGATGAATTATTAAAAAATCCGAATGCGGATAAAATAATTTACAAGGAAACAAGCTTTTTTAACACAAAAATAAGTGAGCTTAAAAACGATATAAAACTTTGGGAAAATAATATAGGATTCCTGGCAAGCTCTAAAAACGCTGATATACTAAAAGAAGAGTTTACGAAAAAAATAAATTCAGCAAAGGAGCAAATAGTACAGATGCAGGAAAAGCTGAAGCTATTTACTGAGGCAAAGAAAAATATTAAGAAATAAGGCGTAAGGCGTAAGGTGTAAGTTTAAAATACAAATTTACAAATGAATAATTAATAATGAACAGTCCCAGACGAATAATTATAATTGTATTAATTATATTATTCATATGTTTTTCGGTTTGGTTTTTCTCCTCACTATTCATTTACCTTATTTCTGCCATAATGCTGTCATTTATTGGCAATTCAATTGTCAGACTTCTGACAAAAATTAAAATCGGCAAACACGTAATACCTAAATCTGTAAGGGCATCCATAGCATTGATTATCATTATTGGTGTTTTTGGATTATTAATAGGATTATTTGTTCCGATTATAATTTCCCAGGCAAATTTTTTCACTAACATAGACCTGCAAAAGCTATCAGTTGGTTTGGAAAAATTTCTAGCACCATTGGAGTATAAGCTTATTCAATACAGGCTTATGGGCAAAAATGAAACCATTATCACAATCCTGAGCGACCAGTTTCTATCACTAATAAGAGTTCTTGATTTCAGCTCGATAGTAAATTATGTCATATCATTTACAGGTAAAATATTTATAGGTGTTTTTGCTGTGATTTTCATAGCATTCTTCCTTCTGAAAGATGAATACATAGTATATGATACAATAATGCTTTTAACACCAGATAAATATCATTCCAAGATGGAAACCATTCTTGATTCATCTAAAAAGCTGCTTACCCGATATTTTGCCGGATTATGCATTGATGTATTCCTGATAACATCCTGCTATTTTATAGGCTTAAGTATTTTTGGAATTAAGAATGCTTTATTGATTGCCTTTGTAGCAGGCGTTCTTCATGTGATACCTTATCTTGGACCTATGATAGGAGGAGTTATAGGAGTGGTATTAGGCATATCAGCCACTCTTGCAGTCAGTCCCTTTGCAAATTTGCTGCCAATTGTCCTGATAATATTAGGAGTCTTTGTTGTTGTTAACCTCATTGATAATTTTGTGTTTCAGCCTCTTATTTACTCTAACAGTGTAAAAGCACATCCTCTTGAAATATTTTTTATTGTATTAATTGGAGATACTATTGCAGGCATACCAGGAATGATACTTGCTATTCCTTTTTATACACTTATCAGGATTGTTGCAAAGGAATTTTTTATTCAGTTTCCTATTGTACAAAAGCTGACTGAAAGACTCTGATGATTTACGATTTTAGATTTTAGATTTAATATGTATGAGAAATCAAAAATTAAAAACAGTTTAAATCTTATCTCAAGACTAAGTTTTCCGAGAGTTTTCAATTTATTCAAAATATTTTCAAGTTATTATTTATCCGGTTTAACAGGTAAGCATATTCATGCCGGAAAACCTTTCAGCATTTCGATAGAACCCACTACAAGCTGTAATTTAAAATGTCCTGAATGTCCAACAGGTCAAAAAGAATTGACACGACCTAAAGGAGAGCTCTCTTTTGAGCTTTATAAAAAAATAATTAATGAGTTGGGCAGGGAGCTTATTTATCTTATGCTTTATTTCCAAGGAGAGCCGTATATTAATAAGCAGTTTTTTAATTTTGTAAAATATGCAAAAGCCAGAAAAATATATACTTCTACATCCACAAATGCTCATTTCCTGGATGATGAAAATAGTCGTCTGACAGTTGAGTCGGGACTTGACAGCATTATTATTTCTATGGATGGAACTACCCAGGAAGCCTATGAATCCTATAGAATAGGTGGGGATTTGAATAAGGTAAAAGCAGGAATAAATAATCTAATTAAGTGGAAAAGGGAACTCAAATTATTAAAACCTTATATTATTCTGCAATTTCTGGTACTAAAAACAAATGAGCATCAGATAGAGGAAATTAAAGAATTTGCAAAACAAGCAGGTGTTGATGAGCTTCAGTTAAAAACAGCACAGTTTAATAGTTATATAAATAATAGTCCTATACTCCCTACCAATACAAAGTATTCAAGGTATATAAAGCAGGCTGATGGTACTTTCAGAATAAAAAATAAACTTAAAAATCACTGTTTTAGAATTTGGTCTTCCTGTGTAATAACCTGGGACGGAAATGTTATTCCCTGCTGCTTTGACAAGGATGCTCAGTACACTTTTGGAAACATTAAAACTCAAAGCTTTCAATCCATTTGGAAAAATAAAAACTATAAAGATTTCCGAACGAAAGTTTTAAAGCAAAGGGAAAGCATTGATATCTGCAGAAACTGTACTACCAGATAGTTCAATAGTTCATTAGTTAAAACTATTTGTCCTTATCTTTTTGGTATGCATCAACAATTTTAGTAACCAGCTTATGACGAATAATATCTTTTTCATCAAGATAGATGAAATCAATTCCGGCTATGTTATTTAAAATTTTGGAAGCATGAATCAAGCCAGAGATGCTTGTTTTAGGTAAATCTACCTGAGTAACATCTCCAGTAACAATAAATTTAGCAGTTTTTCCCATTCGGGTAAGAAACATTTTAATCTGGCTTTCAGTAGCATTTTGAGCTTCATCAAGTATAGCAAAAACATTATTCAGAGTTCTTCCCCGCATATATGCCAGCGGAGCTATTTCTATAGTTCCATCTTCAATGTAAGCTTCAAGTTTAGCAGGAGGTATCATATCCCGTAATGCATCATACAAGGGTTGCATATATGGGTCGAGCTTATCTTTCAAATCTCCCGGCAAAAAGCCGAGGTTTTCGCCTGCTTCAACAGCAGGACGTGTAATGATAATACGCTTTACTTCTCTATTTTTTAAAGCCCGGACAGCAAGTGCAACAGATGTATAAGTTTTCCCAGTTCCTGCGGGACCAATAACAAAGATAAGGTCATGTTCATCAAAACTTTTTACAATTCGCTTTTGGTTTGGAGTTTGGGCTTTAATAAGCATACCTTCGCGACCATGAACAAGCACATCATTAAATTCTTCCTTGTCAGTTTGAACCTCACTCTTTCCCTTTTCCATAATGCTTAATATGTCATTCTCTGTCAGCCTACTGAATTTATCATAATGTTCCAGTATTATCCCGAATTTATTTTCAAATCTTTCTATTTCATGTTTATCCCCAATTAATTTAATAATATCTCCCCGCGCAACAATCTTAAGCTTGGGGAAGAAAGTTTTAATCAACTGCAAATTAACATTGTTCACACCGAAAACCTCCAGCTGGTCAACTTCTTTAAAAATCAATTCTTTTTCAGACATAAAATTTGATTAATTATTAATATCAATTAAAGTACAATTATTAAGGTGAACCTTAATATACAATGAATATCCTATCGCAAAGTTAAAACATTTCACCTAACTTCATTTCTCTTTTCTTAAAGACTGACATATCCTGATAAATAGAAATCACATAATTTATTTAAGTTTCTTCAATAAACTTTAAAAAAGATATTAACCAAAAGTTCAAAAAAATTGGTTTGAATACAGTTTTTTTAATTATATTTGCTGACTAAAGATAGTATAATTAAGCTTACATAATATTTCTGATGAAAATTATAAAAAAAAATAAAATATCACTTTATTATAATTTTTCTCTATATAAATCCATTATGATTACAAGGGGTTTATGGTTTTTTATGTTATTTTGTTTTTTTATTTCTAACCCATCTTTTGCCAATAGAGGAGCTAATGTTTTAAAATATTATCTGAATGATGTAAACAATTTCAACAATTACCTCATACTAACAGATTCTATAGTTCCTGTTATCACATTAAATAATTTAAAGTTATGTCCTGACACAATCGGGAAATTGACAGCATCAGCAGAGGGAGCTGCAAAATATAAATGGAGCACAGGAAGCACTGGCTCATCTATTATTGTTCCATCAAAGGATTCATCTTATACAGTTACAGTTACTGATTCAAGCGGTAATGTTGCGTGGAAATCAGCTATGGTTAGAATTCTTCCAAAACCGACTAATTTTTTACAAGATGAAATTACATTATGTAATAATACCTCAATTGCTATAAGATCTAATCAAACTTTCAACTCCTACCGTTGGCAGGATGGTTCAGTTACTCAGTCAATTTTTATAAAAAACCCCGGCACATACAGTTTAACAGTAACAGATAGTCTTGGTTGCAAAGGCGAAGATTATATTATTGTAAAAAACGAATGCCCCCCTATAATTTATGTTCCGGGAGCATTTACCCCTGGAGAACTGACTATAAATAACATATTTTATGCACATGGCTCTAATATTACTAAATATCAAATAGATATATTTAACAGATGGGGAACGCTGGTATTTCATTCAGATAACTTAGAAATTGGATGGGATGGGAAATATAACAGTAATTATTGTCCAATTGGAGTATATATGTATATCATTCATTATGAAGGTCAGGTTGATGGAGCTATACAAAAATTAATTAAAAAGGGAGCAATAACGCTTCTCAGGTAATGCATGAATACTGAAATAAAAAATTACTGTTAGGATTATCAAAATTGAAGATTGAAAACTTAAACAAACATTCTAACCTATTAGGAA
This sequence comes from uncultured Bacteroidales bacterium, assembly GCA_964564355.1. Lineage (GTDB taxonomy): Bacteria > Bacteroidota > Bacteroidia > Bacteroidales > JAGODS01 > CAZMDE01. The sequence continues at coordinate 7,435 of CAZMDE010000064.1, forward strand.
TTACAAATCTCAACATTTCAAAATATAATTTCAATGCCAAAATACCTTATATATTCAAAAAGGTTATTTTACTTAGTTTTTTCAATTTACTACTTACTACTTACTCAAGCATTTGCACAATTAACTATAACCCCTGCCACAACTAATGGCATGGCAACATCTTTAGTAGGCAATGTATTAATCGGGAAAGGAGTAACATTCAGCAATGTTACCTGGAATGGCCAGTTTCATAATGATGCGGTTCCAAACGGAAGTCAAATAGGCTCATTTTCAACCGGCTCTAATCCAACTAATCTTGGGATTTCCAACGGAATAATAATGAGCACAGGAGATGTATTGAAAGCACCTTTACCAAATAATCTGATAAATTCCTTAATTTATACAGATTACTATTGCATTTGCGAAGTAATCAACGGAGATATTAAATGTTTAAAAAATTTGCCAGGTTGTCAGCGTACAGATGTAAATCTTGAATCATTACAGGGTTGTACAAATTGCACATTTGATGCAACTTATTTAGAGTTTGATTTTACTCCGGCATCAAACCAGATAAGTTTCAAATATGTTTTTGCATCAGATGAATATCCAAATTATGTTTGCTCCCCAACAAATGATTTATTTGGTTTTTTTGTAACTGGTCCAAAGCCGGGAGGAGGAAATTATTTAAGCCAAAATATTGCATTAATACCAGGCACTAACCTTCCTGTGGAAATTAACACAGTAAATAGTGGTAAAGCAGGAGGAGGATATAATTCCAATGGATGCATCTCTCTTGCATATAGCTCAAATTATATTAATAATAGTAAAGGAGCATCAATAGTTTATAATGCTTTCACAAAGGTATTTACAGCCAGACTAGATGTAATCCCCTGCAATACATATCATATTAAACTTGCAATAGCTGATGTAGGAGACGGAACTTATGACTCTTCAGTATTTATAGAAGCAAAAAGCTTTTCTATAACAACTCCAACGATTACATTTCAGAATTCCGCTATTAATGATTCGGCTGCAGTGAGAGGCTGCAGTGATGCTATAGTTACTATTAATACCCCAAAAGGAAATACTGTTTCGAATGATTCTGTAGTTCAGTTAAGCTTTACAGGGAATGCCGTCCCTGGTATAGATTATACAACTATCCCAAATAATATTACAACAAACGTAACTATTCCAAAAGGAGACAGTTCTGTATCATTTAAGATACATCCCCTTTGTACTTCAAGTAAGCCTGGGGAATTAACAGTTAACTTAAATTTATCAACATGCGCTATTGTTTCAACATTTCCTATTAAAATAATGGGCTATCCTCAAATAACAGCAACCCCAAAACCCGATACTACAATTTGTCTTGGGGAATCAGCAAAGCTATCCTTATCTAATATTACAGGAGGCTTAGGAATACCTTATTCATATACCTGGTCTTCAAACCCTGCCGGGATAAATTCAACAGCTGCAAATCTTACAGTAAACCCTACTATTACCACAACATACACAGTAAAAATAAATGATGGATGTAGTACCTGTTCATCTAATACTTACAATATTGTAGTTAATGTAGTTAGTCTGACTATTTCAATTATAACAACCGAACCTACAATATTTTGTTCAGGAGGGAGTGTATTGCTTAATGCAAGCCCCAGTTCAGGTTTAAGCTATCAATGGCAGAATAATGGAATTAACATAGGAGGAGCAACAACTTCCGCTTTTTCAGCTTCTATAAGTGGTAATTATTCTGTAGTGGTTTTTAAAGGTAATAATTGTTCAGCAACTTCACAAGTAGTGAAAGTAACAGCAAATCCATTGCCTACAGCTATTGTCACACCCCGGGGAGTGACAACTTTCTGCCAGGGAGGAAGTGTAATTTTAGATGCAAATACCGGCGCAGGATTAAATTATCAATGGCAGAGAAATGGAACTAATATAGCAGGAGCTACTATGTCTTCTTACACAGCTACAACAAGTGGTAGTTATAACGTGATTGTAACTAACAGCAATAATTGCACCTCTAAATCAACAGCTGTATCAGTAATAGCAAATCCCTTACCTACAGCTATAATCACACCCCAGGGTGTGACAACTTTCTGCCAGGGAGGAAGTGTAAATTTAGATGCAAATGCCGTTGCAGGATTAAATTATCAATGGCAGAGAAATGGAGCTAATATAGCAGGAGCCACTTTGTCCTCTTACACAGCTACAACAAGCGGTAGCTATACCGTGGTTGTTACTAACAGCAATAATTGCACCTCAACATCAACAGCTGTATCAGTAATTGCAAATCCCTTACCAACAGCTATAATCTCACCAAAGGGTGTGACTACTTTCTGCCAGGGAGGAAGTGTAAACTTAGATGCAAATACTGGTGCGGGATTAAATTATCAATGGCAGAGAAATGGAACTAATATAGCAGGAGCAACTATTTCCTCTTACACAGCTACATCAAGTGGTAATTATACCGTGATTATAAGTAACAGCAATAATTGCACCTCTACATCAACAGATGTATCAGTAATTGCAAATCCATTACCAACAACGACAATTACTCCCCAGGGTTCGACCACATTCTGTCAAGGGGACAGTTTGGTTTTAACTGCAAATTCAGGCTCCGGTTTAATATATCAATGGCAGAATAATGGAGCTGACCTGGTTGGAAAAACAACATCTTTTTATACAGTTAATGTTAGCGGTAAATACACCGTTATAATAACTAATATTGATAATTGCACATCTACATCACAGGAAGTATCTGTAACAATAAACCCTATACCAACAGCGACAATCACTCCTCAGGGACAGACAACTTTTTGTCAGGG
>CAZMDE010000065.1:0-5620 GCA_964564355.1 uncultured Bacteroidales bacterium
GGAGTTTCATCAATTGCAGGTTATAAAGGTTTGCCAGGCAGGACTGGTTATACTGCCTCAAAAGCAGCTATGCAGGGTTTACTTGAGGTAATCAGGTCAGAGAATATGAAGAAAGGATTGCACGTGATGGTTGCTTGTCCAGGTTTTACAACTTCCAACATAAGATTTACTGCGCTTACCAAAGACGGAACTCAGCAGGGTGAATCTACCCGCGATGAAGAGAAAATGATGACTGCTGCTCAGGTTGCAATTAAAATTGCTGACGGTGTCATAAGGAGAAAAAGAACAGTCATTATGACCTTTGAAGGAAAGGCTACTATTTTTCTGAATAAGTTTTTTCCGAAATTTCTTGACAAGCTTGTCTACAACAGAATAGCCAAAGAACCCGGCTCTCCAATTAAATAAAGAAATTTAATATTATCGAATCTTCTAATCTGATAATCTTCTAATAAAATTAAAACTTCAGGAAAATCACAGGTAGGGCATAGTCCCAGAAAAAGAACAACTTTTAAAATATAATAAAATAACTAAAATGCATCTTATTGATTTACAGCATTTTTGGGTTTAGTTATATAAGAGGTAGGGTATAGGTAGGGCATAGGTAGCTTTAAGCGCTTGTATTAATCTGAAAACCAATCAATTAATAATTTAACTGAAAATCAGTAATTTACAGGTTGTGTCAAAACTCTCATATAAATCTCATTAAATTCATATAGGCATCACTACGAATCATCTCAATGTAAAAACTATGAAAATTAATCTTTTATAATTCCCGATTCTTCCTATGGGTCGAAAAAGAAGGGTGTGGGTTATCTTCTTTTCTACCAAGATGTCATCCCTCCGGGATTTTTTGGAAATTGATATTTTGAAATTATTTGAAAATAAGCAAAGCGATTCATGAACACCTTTGAAATAAATCTTTAGTGAATAATTTGGTGCTTGTTATTTGGAATTTATTAATTTTTTTCAGTTGTCTGTGGACTATTTCTAAACTGTCTAAATAATTATTCAGAAGTAATTCACGCCTCATTCACGCATTATCTCTGGTGAGATGACGGAGAGGTGATGGAGAGATTAGGGTGAGGTTACGGTGCGGTAGAAGTTATTTATTGGCTCTTTGCTTTGTTTAATGAGTGTTTATTCACTCTAAGAGGTTTTAATATTATATAATTTTTATTCACTTCTTTAATCTTAATTAATTTCAAAATAATTTTTTATCTTCCATTTATAATAGCTTCAAATATCGTGCCGGAATTGATTTTCCCTTTTGCAAATATACAACAAAAATGATGCAGGTTTGACAAGGTTTGATAATTTTTATTAATTTTGTTCCGTAATTTTTATAGAGGACTGTGGACTAACAAAATCTTAAATCGTACATCGTAAATCAAAATGCGGAAGTAGCTCAGTTGGTAGAGCATCAGCTTCCCAAGCTGAGGGTCGCGGGTTCGAATCCCGTTTTCCGCTCTTAATAAATAGTGTAATTGTAAATTTAAATCGGCAATCTGCTAAATCACTCCATGCTCAATAAGCTGGACAATGTTTTCGATGGTCTGATCATCACCATAAGGGTCATATTTTATTTTGAGGTCATTGCCAAAAATACGGGCAAACATTTGCCAGAACACAGCTCTGAAAGCACCGCGGTAATCTTTTATTAATTCGTACGAACTATCGCCTGTCTGCCTGTAAATAAGCTTAAGTAGAATTTTCCCCTGGGTAAAGGTTAAATTTTTTATAACAGGTGTATATTTATCTTTCAGGTCTTTTTCCTGTTTTTTAATAAGATTTTTTCTTTCTCTTTCAGTTGTAGTGTTCTTTATCAACTCATTATATTCGTTCAGCTTGGTTTCGCAAATCTTTGCAAGAGGATAAACCTTTTTTATATTTCTGACAAGGATATAATAATTAAGTGCTTCTGTTTTGTTTTTGAAAATTCTGTCAGCATATATGGGAACTTCCTTGAACATAATAAGAGGTACACTGTCTTCTTTCAGATATTTGGCTCCGAAATAGTATTTTGTGTCAAGCTGTGGAAATGCCCGGTTAAATATAAAGACGAGGATAAATAGTATTAAAAAATGTTTAGGCATTAGTTGTTAGTTGTTTGTTATTAACTATAAGCAAAATCTATGCCACTTTAAGGTGAGAAATTGTAGTTTTAGTTAATTTTTGCTTGGCATAATCAAGGGTTATGTTTAATTCCTTAATGCTTTTGTCAGAAGGAGAATCAAACATAGCATCTGTCATTATGGCTTCACATATAGAGCGCAAGCCTCTTGCCCCGAGCTTAAATTCTACTGCCTTATCAACTATATATTCAAGCACATCTTCGTTAATTTTAAGTGCTATATTGTCCATCTGGAAAAGCTTTATATATTGTTTGACAAGAGAATTTTTCGGGTCTGTGAGAATAGACCTTAAGACTGTCCTGTCAAGCGGATGCAAATAGGTAATAACCGGAAGTCGACCAACAAGTTCGGGAATAAGCCCGAATTTCCTTAAATCCTGCGGAGCTATATATTGTAAAAGATTGTCCCTGTCAGCACCTTCTTTTTCCCTGTCAGTTTTAAAACCTATAACATTTGCCTTAAGACGGGATGCAATAATCTTATCAATCCCGTCAAATGCACCACCACAAATAAACAGTATGTTTTTGGTATTTACCGGTATCATTTTCTGCTCAGGATGTTTTCTGCCACCTTCAGGCGGTACGTTCACAAGATGACCTTCTACAAGCTTTAGTAATGCCTGCTGAACTCCCTCACCTGAAACATCCCGTGTTATAGAAGGATTATCTCCTTTACGTGCTATTTTATCAATCTCATCAATAAAGACTATGCCTTTTTCGGCAGCAGCTACATTATAATCTGCTTCCTGCAATAGCCTTACAAGAACATTTTCAACATCTTCACCCACATAACCTGCTTCTGTAAGAACAGTTGCATCAGCTATACAGAAAGGCACATTAAGCATCTTGGCAATCGTTCTTGCGAGCAGTGTCTTCCCTGTGCCGGTTTCACCGACCAGGATGATATTTGATTTTTCTATCTCAATGTCATCATCATTATTCTTTAATGGCTGCATTATTCTTTTATAATGATTGTAGACAGAAACAGAAAGGATTTTCTTAGCTACCTCCTGACCGATAACATACTGGTCAAGATATTTCATTATTTCCTTCGGCTTCAGAATAGTTTTAGCTGATACGCTAAAGGTGTTCTTCTTACTTATTTCATCCCTGACAATAGTATGTGCTTGGTCTACGCACATATCACAGATAAAACCTTCTATACCTGAAAGGAGCAATTTTGTCTCTTTTCTCGACCTACCGCAAAATGAACATTTATCGTCTTTTTTAGCCATTTAATTAAAACACGATTTCTATAATTTTATTATAAATCTGATAATCTTACAATCTGACAAATCTGATAATCTGATGAATCTTATTATGATTTGGTTCTGGTCAGAACTTCGTCAATCATGCCGTATTCCTTAGCTTCCTCAGCAGTCATCCAATAATCCCTGTCAGCATCTTTCCATATTTTATCATAAGTCTGTTTGGAATGAAGGGCTATGATTTCATAAAGCTCTTTTTTCAGCTTTTGGATTTCCCTTGCAGTGATTTCAATATCTGATGCCTGCCCTTCCACTCCGCCCATTGGCTGATGAATCAATACTCTTGCATGTTTCAGTGCTGAACGTCTGTTAGGTGCGCCTGCACAAAGAAGAACTGATCCCATTGATGCAGCTATACCGGTGCAAATAGTAGATATTTCAGGGGCAATATATTGCATAGCATCATAAATACCCAAGCCTGCATAAACTGAACCGCCCGGAGTATTAAGGTATATCTGGATACCTTTCTTTGCATCTACTGATTCAAGAAAAAGCAGTTGTGCCTGTATGATATTTGCAACATAGTCGTCTATCGGTACGCCTAAAAAGATTATCCTGTCCATCATAAGACGTGAGAACACGTCCATTGTAGCTATATTAAGCTGGCGTTCCTCGATAATTGTTGGAGATATATAGCTGTTAAATGTTGCAGTATATTTATCATAACTTATACTGCTGATACCCTTATGCTTTATAGCATAGTTTCTGAATTCGTTATTTTCCATATTATTAATGATTATGAGTTTCTAATTTAAAAAAGTCTTCAAGTTTAATCTGTTTATTTTTAATTTTAATCTTTGACTTTATCAGGCTCATCACCTTTTCATTATATAGATTTTCATATATTTTTCTAACAGTATCTTCCTTCTTCATCATATCTTCAGAGAAAGTTTCAAGATAATCATCAGTAATATGCTCTTCACTTAAACCATAGCTCAACATCTGGTTTTTTGCAATAACTTTAGCCAAATCCTTTGCTTCAGTATGAGCTACCTCGAGATTATTATCTTTTATAATTTTATTTTCAATTATATCCCATTTCATATGCCTTAGAAAATGTGAAAATTCCTCCTCTATTTGCTCATCTGTCAGCTTTTCATTCGTTTCTTTCAGCCATTTTTTCAAAAATTCACTTGGTAAGCTTACATTATGAGTGTCAAGCAACTTGTCCATTATTTCATCATTCAGCTTCTTATCGCTTTCTTTTTTCAATGATTCTTTCAAGCTTTCCTTAATTTTTTCTTTAAAAGTTACCTCATCCTTAATATCATGCTTAGGGAATGCTTTCTTAAATAATTCTTCATTTATCTCAGCTGTTTCAATTCTGTTAATTTCTTCAACTATAAACTGAAAATCTGATTTAATATTTTTTATTTCATCTTTTTTAACACCAAGAAAATTTATCGCTTCATCTTCATCTTTCAGAAGCTCTTCAGTTTTAAAAATTATTTTAAACCCTTTTATTGTTCCAATAAGCTTGCTTTTTATTAATTCATTCTTTGTTATTTCCAGTGAAACATTTGCGTGATGCTTTAAACCGTTTTCCTTTATGTTACCTGCTTCATCAAGCTCCTCAAATTCACCATGAACCATGTCAGTATTTTCAACAGTCTCTCCCTTTATGTATTTGCCATAACGCTTCCTCATGTAAGTGATTTCTTTGTCAAGCATATCGTCTTCTATCTCTATTTCATGATTGACGGCTTCAATATTTTCAGATAAATCAAGAGTAATTTCCGGAGCTAAGCCAATATCAAAATGAAAGTCGAATGCCTTCATATTATCAAAATCAACACTGTCGTTCATCTCCCTGTTTGGCAGAGGCTGTCCCAGAATATTGATTTTATTGTCAGTGATGTAATTTGAAAGAGACTCGCTTAGAAGTTTATTCACTTCTTCCGCCAGCATTGCTTTACCGTAAAGATTTTGTATCATGGAAATTGGCACTTTGCCCGGTCTGAAACCTTTAAAAGATGCCTTTTTCTGATATTCTTTCAGAGCCTTATTAATCTTTTCCCTGTAATCATCCTCGGTTACTGACACTTTTATCGAAGCTGTCAGTTCTCCAGTACTCTCTTGTGTGATGTTCATAGCTGATAGTTAATAGTTCGTAGTTAATAGTAATCTATTTATTAAATTATCAATTGTCAATTATCAATTGCTAAGTGTGCGGATGAAGGGACTCGAACCCCCACGTCTTACGACACAAGATCCTAAGTCT